>NZ_JBXBAV010000049.1:0-37978 GCF_056783245.1 Flavobacterium sp. TC780
TATGTATTGCTAAGGTTAATACATGCTCCTGTTGTTAGGGAGGCAGCACCTAATCATTGCCGAACACAAACGTCGTTCTCCATCAAAATTGATTATAAATCAAAATTTTACAGTAGAAGAAGTAGTAAAAGGATATGAAAACTCAGGCGCTTGCGGAATTTCTGTTTTAACCGATGGAAAATATTTTGGAGGTTCACTCGATGATTTACTATTGGCAAGAGCATCAGTAAATATTCCATTATTGCGAAAAGAATTTATTGTCGATGAATACCAGATATTAGAAGCTAAAGCTTTTGGAGCTGATTTAATTTTGCTTATTGCAGCAGTGCTAACAAGAGAAGAAATCAAGTCATTATCCGAATTTGCAAAAAATTTAGGATTAGAAGTTTTACTTGAAGTCCACAATCAGGAAGAATTAGAAAAATCGATAATGCCAACATTAGATATGATTGGAGTTAATAACCGAAACCTAAAAACATTCGAAGTTAGCTTGGATTTCAGCAAACAACTGGCTGCACAAATTCCTGATAATTTTGTAAAAGTTTCCGAAAGCGGAATCTCATCTATCGAAGCTATTAACGAATTAAAACCATACGGTTACAAAGGATTCCTAATTGGTGAAAATTTCATGAAAACTGATAACGCAGGACAAGCAGCAACTGAATTTATTAAGAAACTTTAGGCAATAAGCAATAGACATAAAAAAAACGTATACAAATTTAGCCCAAAGCTTTGCGAACTTAGCGTTTTAATGACATCGAATATAAAAACTCTTTGCGCCCTTTGCGGTAAAAAACACAACGAAAATGAAACTCAAAATCTGCGGTATGAAATATCCCAAAAATATAACCGAAGTAGGTTTGCTCCTACCTGATTATATGGGATTTATATTCTGGGAAAAATCGGCTCGGTATTTTGACGGAATCATTCCCGATTTACCAAAGTCAATCAAGAAAGTTGGGGTTTTTGTAAATCAAAGTCAGGAAGAAATTCTAAGCAAAATTTCAAAATACGATTTGCAAGCCATACAATTACACGGTCATGAATCAATTGAATTTTGTCAGGAACTAAAAAATAAAATTGATCCTAAAATCGAACTTATCAAAGTATTTTCTGCTGATGAAAATTTTGATTTCGAAGTAGTAAAACCATACGAATCAGTTTGTGATTATTTTCTTTTTGATACCAAAGGGAAATTACCTGGCGGAAACGGAACCACTTTCGATTGGAGAATATTAAACCAATACAATTCTACAAAACCATTCTTCCTTAGTGGCGGAATCGGGCTTGAAGAAATAGAAATAATAAAAGAAATTTCGAAAACTAATTTACCTATTTATGCCATTGATGTAAACAGTAAATTTGAAATCGAAGCAGGATTAAAAGATAAAAACATATTATATAGTTTCAAGCAAAACCTTGCGACTTTAAACATTTAAACTTTAAACAAATGAGTTTTCACGTCAACGAAAAAGGCTATTATGGAGAATTTGGAGGGGCCTACATTCCAGAAATGTTATATCCAAACGTAGAAGAGCTACGTCAAAACTACCTAAAAATTACTGCCGATCCAAGCTTCCAAGCTGAGTTCGATGCGCTATTAAGAGATTATGTAGGCCGCCCTACTCCATTATATTTCGCAGAAAGACTTTCGGAAAAATACAATACCAAAATCTATTTAAAGAGAGAAGATTTATGCCACACAGGTGCGCATAAAGTAAACAATACAATCGGGCAAATTTTACTTGCAAAACGCCTTGGTAAAAACCGAATTATTGCCGAAACTGGTGCGGGTCAACACGGTGTTGCTACTGCTACTGTTTGTGCTTTAATGGGATTGCAATGCATTGTGTATATGGGCGAAATCGATATTAAGCGTCAAGCACCAAATGTGGCTCGTATGAAAATGTTAGGCGCAGAAGTTCGTCCGGCACTTTCGGGTTCAAGAACTTTAAAAGATGCTACAAACGAAGCCATCCGTGACTGGATTAATAATCCTGTCGACACCTATTATATCATCGGTTCTGTGGTTGGTCCACATCCTTATCCTGATATGGTAGCACGTTTTCAGAGTGTAATTTCTTCCGAGATAAAAACACAATTATTAGAAAAAGAAGGCCGCGAAAACCCAGATCACGTTATTGCTTGTGTAGGTGGAGGAAGTAATGCTGCCGGAGCTTTTTACCATTTTTTAGACGAAAAAGATGTAAATATTATTGCTGTCGAGGCGGCTGGTTCAGGAGTTGACTCAGGCGAAAGCGCTGCAACCTCGGCTTTAGGAAAAATCGGAATCATTCACGGAAGTAAAACACTATTAATGCAAACTCCCGACGGACAAATTACCGAGCCTTATTCTATCTCGGCAGGTTTAGATTATCCAGGAGTTGGACCAATGCACGCCCATTTATTCGCATCTGGCAGAGCCGAATTTATTTCGATTACAGATGATGAAGCCATGCAATTTGGTTTACAGTTATCCAAAACAGAAGGGATTATTCCTGCAATAGAAAGTGCTCATGCCTTTGCCGTTCTGGAACAAAAGAAATTTGGTCCCGACGAAATCGTAATTATCAATTTATCAGGTCGTGGCGATAAAGATTTAAATACATATATCGATTATTTCAAATTATAGTTAGCCACTATCTAAAAGGATACTGCATTTATCCCTAACGCAAATACCTAACAAGTTTTAAAAACCTGTTGGTATAAAAAAATAAAAAAAATGAACAGAATAAATCAAAAACTACAAGAAGATAAAAAGATACTTTCTATCTATTTTTCTGCTGGATATCCTAATCTTAATGACACTGTACAAATCATTCAGGATTTAGAAAAAAGTGGAATCGATATGATCGAAATCGGATTACCATTTAGTGATCCTTTAGCAGATGGCCCAACAATCCAGGCAAGTTCTACTCAGGCATTACATAACGGAATGACAACTTAGGTTTTATTTGACCAACTGGAAAATATTCGCGAAAGCGTGAAAATTCCGTTGATAATAATGGGCTATTTTAATCCCATATTACAATACGGAGTTGAAGAATTTTGCAAAAAATGTGCTGCAATTGGTATCGACGGATTAATCATCCCTGACCTTCCTGTGGATGTTTATGCAGAACAATACAAAACTACTTTCGAAAAATACGGAATTATAAATGTATTCCTAATCACACCGCAAACATCTGATGAGCGCATTAAGTTTATCGATAGTGTTTCAAACGGTTTTATATACATGGTAAGTTCTGCAAGCGTTACTGGTTCTCAATCTGGTTTTGGCAATACAGAAGAAAGCTATTTTGAAAGAATCGCAAACATGAATCTTAAAAGCCCACAGGTAATTGGATTTGGAATTTCCAATAAAGAAACGTTCAATCAGGCTACTAAATTTGCAAAAGGAGCAATTATTGGAAGCGCTTTTATTAAGCACTTATCTGAAAAGGGTACACAACATATTGACGATTTCGTAAAAGCAATTAAATAATCCCATTTTTTAATCTAATTTAAAATGGATTTAGCTTCTCATTATACTAATTTATTCACAGAATCCTGTGAGAAGATATCAAATGACAATTATGTTATAGATACACAAATAGATAATTTGAATGATAACCGTTTAGGGATTACATTATTAATTCGGCCTACAGAAGAGATTAAAAATAGCATTCAACTTTTTTTAAATGAATTGAAAAAAGTTGATGCTTCTCAATATTATTATCCCAATTCAGATATTCACATTACAGTTATGTCAATTATATCTTATTAAGATGGATTTGATATAAGCAACATTACACTACAAGATTATATTGCTGTAATAAATAAATGCATTACTGGTTTAAATAAATCAGTAATCAAACTACAAGGAATTACTGCTTCTCCTTCGGCAGTTATGATTCAAGGTTTTCCTAGCGATACGAGTATAAATGATTTACGAGATAATCTTCGTTTAGCATTTAAACAAACTACACTCGAACAAAGTATTGATCAACGCTATTCGTTATTCACTGCACATTTGACCGTTGTACGGTTCAGAAACCCTATAAATAACAAAGATTTATTTCTAAAATTACTACACAAATACCGTGATTATAACTTCGGAAAATTTGAAATAAAAAAATTTGAATTAGTGCAAAATGATTGGTACCAAAGAGCCAATCTTGTTAAACATTTGTTTGACTTTAATATCAAATAATTCCTTAAAGATAAAATTAACTACATCGTTATAAAACACTTAAACCCTTATAAAACAACAAAATATAACAAAACGAACATTCATTTACAAAGCTTTATTTTAGTTAATATTGTGTTAAATAAAAACTAAACAGCTGTTTAAATTAAACACTTGTTTAATTTTGTGCCCGATTAGAAACTCACTCATGTCACACATCGAATTAAACGAGAAAAAGATTCAAATTCTCAAGGTTGCAGAAAAGCTTTTTTCTGATAAAGGATTTGAAGGAACTTCGATACGAAATATTGCCAAAGAAGCAAAAATTAACATTGCCATGGTATCGTATTATTTTGGTTCCAAAGAACGATTACTCGAATCGTTAATCATATATCGAACATCGGATCTTAAATTGCAATTAGAAAATTTACTACAAGAAGATTTAGAACCCATCGATAAAGTAAATAAGTTAATTGAGCTTTATATCAATAAGATTAACTGCAACGGAGGTATCTTCAGAATTATGCATTTTGAATTGACATCTAAAAAAAGAGAAAAAACTTTAAATCATTTTACAGAATTAAAGAAAGGAAACCTTAAATCATTAGAAAGTATAATCCATGAAGGCCAAGAAAAAGGTATTTTCCGAAAAGATGTTATTATCCCGTTAATAACCCCTACTATTCTCGGAACTTTCTTTCATTTTCATATGAACAAAGCTTTCTTTCAGAAAGTATTGAATTTAACTACTGAAGCTTTATATACAGATTACATAAAAACACATTTAACAAAACACATTCAACAAACTATAAAAGCCTTACTTGTTTATGAAAATTAATCCAATTATGCTCTTTGGGGTTTTCCTATTCGGAATATCCTCGTTAGAAGCTCAAGAAAAACTGAGTCTTACCCTGATGATGCAGTACGAATAGCATGGCAAGAAGAGTGACGAAGTCACGTTGGCAAACACAAAAGTCAACACTAAAAAGTACGAACTTAAGTCTACTAAAAACAATCAATATCCTGATTTAAAAGCATCTGGACAATACCAAAGATTGGCAGGCGCAGATGTAAATTTAAAAATGAATCAGGAAAGCGGTTCTGGTTCAATGCCAAATCCTGATCAGTTGATGTTGGGACAACTTAGCGCAAGCTTACCAATATTTGCAGGTTTCAAAATTCAAAATAGTATTAAATTGTCTGAAAATTTGTACCAAGCTGAACTTGCAACTTCATTAAAAACTAAAGAAGATATAGCTTTAAGAGTAGTTAATTACTATACCGACTTATACAAGGCTCAAAAAACTATTGAACTTTTAAATGAAAATCAAAAACAAGCGAAGCAGCGTGTAACTGATTTTATCGAATTAGAGAAAAACGGAATCATCCCAAGAAATGATTTATTGAAATCACAACTATTGGTTTCTAAAATTCAACTATCCATAGATGAAGCAAATAAAAACCTAAACATTCTAAATTATTATTTGATAACGTTACTTAAATTAGACTCTTCTACAAAATTAGTTGTGAGAGAAAATGATTTCATCAATTATAAAACAGACAACATTCCAACAAACGAGCAGCCTGCTTTAGAAAATCGTAAAGATTTAGAAGCATTACGCTATCAGGAAAAAGCTAGTGAATCTAGTATAAAAATGGCAAAAAGCGCTTACTACCCTACTGTATCTTTATTAGGTGGTTATGCTGCTGTTGATGTTAGAAATATCCTTACGGTACAAAATGCAATGAATTTTGGAGTAGGTATTTCATATGATCTTAGCGGAATATTAAAAAAAGGAGCTGACATAAAACATGCTCAAAGTAAAGCAGATGAAGTAAAAAGTTCAGAAGAAATTTTAACTAATTATATTAAAGTTGAAGTTCAACAAGCAATAGAGAACTATAACTTAGCTTTAAAACAAAGTTCAGTTTACGACTTAGCTTTAGAGCAAGCGTCAGAAAATTATAGAATCTTAAAAGATAAATTCGACAATGGTCTTGCTGATACCAATGATTTACTTGAGGCCGATGTAGAACACCTTAGCGCTAAAGTAAACACAGCTACATCTAAAGCCGATATAATTCATAGATATTACGAAATGCTTTCAGCAACAGGACAATTATCACAATCATTCAATCTTACAAAAATATAATCGATAGCCCACATGGAAAAGAAAAAAACAAATACTAAATTTACAATTATACTAGTTATTTTAGTTCTCGTTGGTGGATCTTACGGAATCTACAAATACATGCACTCTCTAGCACACGAACAAACTGATGATGCACAAATAGAGAAAAAAATGAACCCAATTATCCCAAGGGTATCAGGATATGTGAGTAAGGTTTATGTAAAAGATAATGATTTTGTTAAAAAAGGAGATACCTTATTTACAATAGACAAAAGAGATTATCAATTAAAAATTGATGAAGCAAATGCTGCTTTATTAGGCGCTGAAGGTTCATATGAAGCTGCGAAAGCTGATATTGGAAGTGCCCTAGCAAATATCTCGGTTTCGGATGCAAATGTAAGATCTGCAAGTGGAAACATCGAAAGTGCAAAAATTAGATTAGCACAAATAACAAATGATTACAATCGTTACAACAACTTGTACAAAAGCCATACAATTACAAAACAACAATACGAGAAAGCATTAACAGCAAAAGAAGAAGCTGAAAGCCAAGTACGTGTTTTGCAACAACAAGAAAAAGCAAGTTCGTATCAAAAATCGGTTATTCAGGCAAAATCAAAAGCTACAGACAAACAAACAGAAGTAGCAGCTGCAAATATCAAAAAAGCAAAAACATTGTTAGATGTTGCTAATTTGAATTTATCTTATACTGTAATAACTGCTGCAATTGATGGTCAGGTTTCTAAAGTTGATATTCAACCTGGACAATTAGTACAACCAGGACAATCTTTATTTTATATCATCAATAACTCAGAAGCTTGGGTGGTTGCCAACTTTAAAGAAACGCAACTTGACAAAATGGTTATTGGTCAAAAGGTAACTCTTAAAGTGGATGCTTATCCTAATTATGATTTCCAAGGAACTATCATTCTTTTTACCAGCAACAGGAGCACGTTTTTCTTTACTACCTCCTGATAATGCAACTGGAAACTTTGTAAAAACAATTCAAAGATTACCTGTAAAAATCAACTTGGACGCATCTAATGATATCGAAAAAATAAAATTATTAAGACCAGGAATGAACGTGGATGTAGATGTGCATTTAAAATAAAATCACACTTATCAGGAAATTATTTTCCTACAACAAGAATTATACATTCATTTTTGAAAAGCATTCTAATAGAACAAAATGGTACAAGCACAAGATGATTTAGTAGAATATGGCTACAGACGAGTTTTAATTACAATAACGGCAGTACTTTGTGCATTGCTGGAGATTGTAGATACAACCATCGTAAATGTAGCATTGACAGACATGAGAGGAAGCCTTGGTGCCACATTAACAGATGTTGCATGGGTAATTACTGCTTATGCTATTGCAAATGTTATAGTAATACCGATGACAAGTTGGTTGTCACAACAATTTGGAAGACGAAATTATTTTGTAACATCAATTATAATTTTCACCATTTCTTCTTTTTTGTGTGGTAATGCTACAAATATTTGGGAGCTTATTGCATTTCGATTTATTCAAGGACTTGGTGGAGGCGCTTTATTGGTTACTGCACAAACCATTATAACCGAGAGTTATCCTGTTGCAAAACGAGGAATGGCTCAGGCTATTTACGGAATGGGAGTTATTGTAGGTCCAACTTTAGGTCCGCCTTTAGGAGGGTATTTAGTAGATAATTATTCTTGGCCTTACATTTTTTATATCAATATTCCACTTGGTATTATCGCTACAATTTTGGCAATTTCATTCGTAAGAAGCCCAAAATATGGCGAGAAACTAAAAGCCAATCAAGTTGATTGGTGGGAATATTTTTCCTGGCATCATTTATTGGTTCCCTACAATTTGTATTAGAACATGGACAACAAGACGACTGGTTTAATGATTCATTGATTGTAACATTAAGTGTTGTAACAGTTCTTGGGCTAGTATTATTTATATGGCGAAGAACTCACCTATAAACATCCAATTGTAAATTTAAGTGTTCTTAAAGATGGAAACTTACGAATTGGTACTATAATGTGTTTCATCCTTGGTTTCGGACTTTATGGATCGACATTGATTATTCCAATTTACACGCAATCTATCCTAGGATGGACAGCAACTGATGCTGGATTATTACTTATTCCTGGATCTATTACAACTGCTTTTATGATGCCAATTATTGGTAAATTAATTCAGCGAGGAGTTCCTCAAGGATATATGGTAGGTGTTGGATTCTTAATTTTCTTTTTCTTCACCTTTATGATGTATAATAATATGACACCTGATACTGGTGTAGAACATTTATACTGGCCATTAATTTTAAGAGGTATTGGTTTAGGATTGCTTTTTGTACCTATTACAACATTATCACTTTCTACCTTACAAGGAAAAAATATTGGTGAAGGAGCTGCTTTTACAGGAATGATGCGACAATTAGGAGGTTCTTTTGGTATTGCCATCATCACGACCTTTATCACGAGATTCAGTCAGAAACATCGTGTTGATTTGGTAGCGCACCTGGATACCACTAAATTTGAAGTACAACAAAGAGTTGAATTACTTCAAAAAGGATTCATGTCAAAAGGTTTTAGTAGTAACGAAGCATTAAACAAAGCCTACCAAGTAATCGATTATTCGGTAATGAAACAAAGTACAGTTTTGGCCTATATGGATATATTTTTATATCTAGGTATCATGTTCTTACTGTGTATTCCAATTATATTTTTAATTAAAAAAGGGAAAAACAAAATTAACCCTGCGGATGCGATGCATTAATATATAAATCATCGAATAAACAGGCTAAGTCTATATATTTAACCATTGTAAAAGTTTTTTTACAATGGTTTTTTTTTTATTTTCACATACACGATTTAAGGGAAAAAGCTACCTTTATTATTGAAAACTAATCATATAACATTCCCCTCTATAATGAAAAATTATGGAGCATTCAAAAACACAATAAAGATTTATTTCATTGTGAAATAATATTTATCGAGTATATTTGCATTTGCTTTTCAACAGCAATAAAAAACAAAAAAATAGTTAAGTTATGGTTTATAAATTTAGAGTAATTCTAGATGCAGAAGAAGATATTTTTAGAGATATAGCAATTCTTGAAGAAGATACTTTAGAAGATTTACACAATGCCATTTTCAATTCTTTTGGTTTTGACGGAATGGAAGTAGCTTCTTTTTATACCTGCGATGAAACTTGGAATCAAGAAGAAGAAATCCCTCTTTTTGATACTGGAGATGTTCCTGGCGAACAAAAAACAATGAGTGACTACACTTTATCAGACCTATTAGATAAAGAAAACACTAAAATTATATATGTCTACGATTTTATCCATATGTGGACATTCTTGGTCGAATTAGCTGCAATAGAAGATCAAGCTATTGGAAATACTTACCCAGAAACTCTTTTCTCTCTCACGGAGAAATGCCCGATGATTCAGGCGAGAAAAATTTTGAAGCAGATATGCATGACGATATCGATGGCGAATTTGAAGATGATCTAGACGAAGATGATTTAGATATGTTCGAAGGAGACGATAGTTTCGAAGATTATGGATTTGAAGAGAATTGGAATTAAATTGCAGAGGTTCTAAGGTTCTGAGTAGCAAAGGTTCTGAGTTTTAAAAAGTTGAAGATTTTTCTTATATTTATTGAAATTAAATTTTCAAATATGAGTAATTTCAAAAAGCTTTTAATTTGGCAAAAATCAATGTCCTTAATTACCAAAATCTATATTTCAACAAATAATTTTCCAAAAGAAGAAGTCTTCGGATTAACTTCACAAATAAGACGAAGCTCGATTTCAATTCCAAGCAACATTGCTGAAGGATTTGACGAAACAAGCAACAAAGATTTTTTACGCTTTTTAAACATTTCAATAGGTTCTTTATTTGAAATGCAAACACAATTAGAAATTGCTAAAAACATAGCATATCTAAACGAAGACGAATTTAATAATTTATATGAGGATAGTCGAGAAGTAGAAGAATGTTAGTTTCTTATTAATAAATTAAAAGAAAAGAAGCTAAATCTTAGTACCTTTAAAACTTAGCACCTCAGAACCTAAAAAAATGATAAACCTTTTCAACACCCACATCGACACGCTTGCGATTCACCGCGTAGGAAACAAGAGCAGAAACGAAGCGATTTTTTTATCAGATCAACCATTTAACTTAAATGATGAGATTGTTCCTTTGATAAAAGAATACTTTTTTCAAGCCTTTTAGAGAGAAGAAGAAAACTATTATCAGTTTGCACACGAAGTCGATTTAGATTATAACGACATGTTTAAATATGCCACTGAGATTTTTGACAATCCTGAAATCTACAGGAAGTTTCAAAAAGAATCACTACACATTTATATGAGCAGTCAAACCACCCGCGTATTAAAAACGGAGAAGTTTATGTAACCTATCTAACCAACTTAAGTATCGATAATAATGTTGTTGATGCAATCGGAATTTTCAAAAAGCGAATTACAAGCTGACTTTTTACAATTTGAAGAAAAAGACAGCAACCTTGAAATGATCTTACAACAAGGTATCAACCTTAACAAACTAGACAAAGGGTGCTTAATTTTTAATTATAAAAAAGAAGAAGGTTAACAAAATCCTAACTGTAGATATAATTTGTTAGATGATGCGCGTTACTGGTTAGAGCACTTTTTATCAGTTGATGCTTTTGAAGATGAAACTCTATTACCAAGAAATACTTAAAATTCTGTCAGAAGCTTCGTGTGGTATGCAGTATTGCCTGCTGAAGATAAAAAGAAGAAGTAATGTTCATGAACCGTTCCGTGAATTATTTGCAAAAAACGATCAGTTTGAAGAGCAAAATTTCCTAAACGAAGTATTAGATAATCCAGATTTAATTCCTGAATTTAAGAACTACAAAGTTGATAAAGGCGAAAAATACAGTATCGAAGATATTACAACTTTCCCTATTGCCAACTCTGCGGTTTCAATGTAAGATAATTAATCAAAAACGTTATCAACTTAGACACTCATATACAAATCAAAATGGATTTTATTAATCCTGAAAGTGCTGAAAAATTTGTAGAAAAAGGTTGGGATGAAGAAAAACAAACGTATTACTATTTGGTTTACTTCAACAAAGAAGAGAAAAGCTAGTATTTATTCTTTTCAATTTCAATTTCACTTAAAATCAAGGTCTCAACTACAACAGTTGAGGCTTTTTTTATAAAATAAACCCCAAAAGTAAGGCTTAAATTGCGTATATTAGTAATTTTGTATACTACTAAATAATAGTGCTATGAAATATCATTTATTCGACGAAAGTCCATTTAAAACTCTAATATCATTTCATAAACTTATTGAAGCTTTAGAGAAAATTGCACAATCAAATATTGATTATCGATCTAATTATGCCAAAGCACTTTTGAAGGAAGTCGAGAGTATTCCTAATCACAAAACAGGGATTGAAGATTTTTCGGTGATTAAAAAATATGAAACTATTATTAATCATTTATTAGCAGATTTATTCCCTACTGCATTACAAAATAACGAAATTAAAGCTGTCACTATTCCGTTTCATAATTTTACATTTAATTATACCGAAAGATTTAAAAATACTTAAAGATGCAGGTACAAATTTTGATGTAACCATTGGTGATTTTGATGAGAACAACAATTCTACATTGTAATTGTTGTTTAATTCTTGGAGCTTACTACAAACAAAATATAGATTTCAACAAACCTTTTTTTTATGATATTCCAGATTTTAATGGAATCATAAATCACTACCGTATTTTATACAATGCTGATTTCATGGAAATCATTCCTTCTGAAAATGCTCAAAGCTGACACAAGAAGATATTGACTTATTGATTGACAACTACGATGATATTGCTTTATGGAAAGAAAAATTTCCCATTTAAAGCGGGACTTTAAAAGGATTTGTATTATTATTTTATTTGATGCCACTACAGAAATGGCGATTTCTAATTTAAAAAAGACTAATCTATTAAAATCAGATACAAAAAAAGCAACAGAGAGTAAAAATACCGAAAGCATATTTAGATCTATTTTTAAGATACCAAATCTTAAAGTGGGCTTTTTAATTTACAACTCTGAACAGGAAAAATTCTATAAAGCCTCCACAGCTAGAAAAAGATAGCGAATTATCCAGCTTCTTACACTCCCTTTTAATCATGAAATAGATTGTAAAAATGCTGTATTCGGCTGCTCTTTTGAAAACCTACTAGAACACAAAGTGCCAGTTATAATTTCGATGTTGAAAAATTTATACAGCAAATGAAAATATAAAACTTGGAGAACTTTTACGTGGTCAAAACATTAGCAGTTGTGTATTTGCTCCAGTTATAAAAGACAATAAATTATTAGGCGTTGTCGAATTAGTTTCGGCTACTCCAAGAGCATTTAATACAATAAATGCAAAAAATTAGACTTGGTTGACCGATATCTAGTTCTTGACACAATCGAAAGATACAATAATGACATGCAACATCAGATAGAAGCGGTAATTCAAAGAGAATATACTACAATTCATCCTAGTGTTTATTGGAAATTTAGAGAAGAATCACAAAAGTACTTTCAGAATAGCAATCACACGAAAGATTATATTTTTAAAGAAATTGTCTTTAAAGAAGTATTTCCGTTATATGGACAAATTGATATTAAAGGCTCATCGGAGCATCGAAATGAAACGGTAAAAACCGATCTGAAAAATCAGTTAAAAATGTTATTGCAAATTTTTGCGAGTCAAAAGAAAACACAAATTTAATTCTTCTAGAGCAGCGTAAATTCGAATTACAATCGCTTCTTGAAGATCTTGATTCGCCTTTAAAGGCAGATTCTGAAACAACATATACAACGTTATATTGAAGATAAATTCTTACCTATCTTAAAGAAACACTAAAAGTAATTCTGAGGCAGAAAAACTAGAACAAAAATATTTTAAAAGGTTTAGACGAAAAAACAGGTTTATTTTATCAGGAAAGAAAAAAATTCTGATAATGCAATGTCTATTATCAATAAAAAACTAGCAGTTATACTTGACAAAAAACAAATCGAAGCGAACAAATATATCCTCATTATTACGAACGTTTTAAAACCGATGGTGTAAACATAATTTATACATAGGAGCCTTATTGCGCCTACAAAACCATTTGATGTAATGTATCTTCGATAATTTAAGATTATGGCAATTACAAGACTATGCGAAATGGAATTAGCACACCATCAACTTAAAGCTTCATTACCATATGAGCTTGATGTCACATCTTTAATTTTAGTATTTAGCTCCCCTATTTCTATCCGTTTTAGAATGGATGAAAAGCGTTTTGATGTAGATGGAACCTATAATGCCCGATATGAAGTTGTTAAAAAACGTATCGACAAAGCTCACATTAAAAACACACAAGAACGCATCACTGAAAAAGAAAAAATTACGATTGTATATTCACATACCAACGAAGAAACTGAGTATATAAAATACATCAAATATTTACAATTCAAGAAAATACTAGAACCTCAAATAGAACAATTTGAAGTAGAGGATTTGCAAGGTGTATCTGGCTTAAAAGCTATACGGGTGAAAGTAGTAAACAACTCACTAACCTCTAAAAAAATTACATATCAGGATTTACTAGACGAACTTAACTAACCTAAAGCGATACAAATGCACTTATAAATGCTAAGACAGTAATAATAATACCAATCATAAAAAGATTATAAGCGACTCTCAACAAACGATATTTTCTTTCGAGTACAATACCTAAAAATATAAATCTTTAATCATTGTATCGTACAGATAATTCTTGTCTTTCATCATTTCGTTCATTGCCCATTCATACTCATGCAAAGGCATTTTATAAAAGTTTCCAAAGAACAATAAATTAATTTTTTTTGCTTCGATGTCTTCTCGTGTAAATACACCAGTGGTAACTTTTGGCCTTGTCGAAAGGATAGCAAAAATGATAGTAACAACACTAGATATCAACATTATAAAAGTAGGAATAACTAAATGCGCATTTTTAGGACTATCCAATTTTGGAATAATTGTTGAAAGTGCTATCGAAATAATTATCGCATTTACAGATAACAAAATATTGGCTTTGCTATCAGCAATTCCGCTTAATCGGGTATGATTTCCTAATGTAACTCTAAAAAGAGTATCAATCCCACGATCTGGTTTCTCTACCTTATCTTTCTTTTCTTGATTACTTCACCAAATTCATTGGTGCTTTTTGATTCTTCCTTCTCCATTTTTTTGACAAATTCGTTTTAAGTTTTTTTCTTTTAAAGGCTGCCATTTTTCTTTGGCATAATCAGTATAAAACTGATGAATGTTCTTAAAAAGTTTAAGTTTACTGTTGTCCACTCTTCATTCGAAAATATTTTATTCTCTGTATTCTCCCATTCCATTCTTAAAAGTTCGCAACTGGTAGCATACTCACTAGTTGTAAGATGAATATAATCAGCATCTTTGATTATCTTTTCTAAAAATGAGTCAAAGGTTCATGATATTTTGCTGTAGCAGCAATTAAAGCTGGAAAGTATTTTCCATAAATTTAGGAGACTTATTCTTATCAATCAAAAATTCGGTAACGTCTATATTTTCTACTGATTTTCAAAACCTTTAATATACCCTGTATCATGAAACCATGCGGCAATCAAAAGTTGTTCTTCGTCATCACTCCCTATTTTTTCATTAACACATAACTCTTTAACAGCATTTACAACACTTGTAGTGTGGCGAAAATTATGGTACGAATATAGAATAGAAAGTTTATCTTTGAGTAAGTTATAAACAAAATCTTCGGACTGCTCTAGTAGGTTCATAAACATATTTTTATACAACTAAATTATGAAATTGTTTTCGGATAATCATTTTACAAATAAGATTAAAACATATTTAATTGGATTTTTTGGTTTCTTTTTAATTCAGTCCTGTGCAACACATCATGCTCAATTTGGAAAAGACATACAAAATCCTATTTCACAAAACGCATTAGATACTACAAAAATTGCCCATACTTTATATTTAGTTGGGGATGCAGGAAATGCCGATGAGGAACAAGCACAACAAACTCTTGAACTTTTGCACAAAAGGCTGCAAAGTTCAGATAAAAACTCGACACTTTTATTTTTAGGAGACAACATTTACCCTTACGGATTTCCTAGTCCAAAAGATGTAGATGCTACTGCTCTTGCAGAAAAAAAACTAACAAATCAGTTAGAATTAACCAAAGGTTTCAACGGAAAAACAATTTTTATCCCAGGTAATCATGACTGGTATAGCGGAATTGAAGGAATCGAACGTCAATCAAAATTTGTAACGACATACTTAAATAATAAAAAAGCATTCTTACCACAAAAAAGCTGTGCCATCGAACAGTTAAAAATAAACAAACAAACTATTTTAATCGTTATAGACAGTCAGTGGTTTCTAGAAGACTGGGACGACAATCCTACAATGAATGATAATTGCGATATTAAAACCCGTGAAGCATTCTTTGAAGAATTAGAAAGTATTTTAAATAAGAATAGAGAAAAAACTGTTCTTATAGCTGTTCACCATCCTTTAATGAGTAATGGTACACATGGAGGTCAATTTTCCTTAGAAAAGCAATTATTCCCTTTAGAGCAAAAAATTCCACTACCTGTTATTGGTTCAGTAATAAATTTACTTCGTAAAACATCTGGAGTAAGCCCCCAAGATATACAAAACAAAGTCTACACACAGTTTGTAAAAAGAGTAAAAACCCTTTTGCAAAGCCAAGATAATGTCATTGTGATTTCTGGCCATGATCATAATTTACAATACATCAACAAAAGTAGTATAAAACAAATTATAAGCGGTGCTGGTTCAAAATCTGAAGCAGCAAAGGCAGTATATCCGAATGATTTTTCATATGGTGGCAATGGATATGCTTCATTAACTCTTTATAAAAACGGAGATGCCAGACTTGCTTTTTACAGCAATGAAAACAAAAAAGAAAAACTGCTATTTGATCAAAATATCATCACAGTAAAAGACACCGTGTATCATGAAAACTTACCAACCAAGTTTAATGCAACAACAAAGGCTTCTATTTATTCGAGTGAAATGACTAAGAAAAGTATTTCTCATAAATTTTTATTCGGAAAACATTATAGAAAATATTACAGCATGCCAATTGAAGCCAAAACAGTTTCTTTAGACACTCTTTTTGGTGGTATTACACCAAAAAGAGAAGGCGGAGGACATCAATCAAAATCATTACGAATTGTAGATAAAGACGGGAAAGAATATGTGATGCGTGCTTTGAAAAAAAGTGCTTC
This sequence comes from Flavobacterium sp. TC780, assembly GCF_056783245.1. NCBI lineage: Bacteria > Pseudomonadati > Bacteroidota > Flavobacteriia > Flavobacteriales > Flavobacteriaceae > Flavobacterium > Flavobacterium sp. TC780. The sequence goes on from NZ_JBXBAV010000049.1 coordinate 16,614, forward strand.
ACGTTTTCTTCAATCTGTAGCATTTAAAGATCAATTTGTACAAGATCAATTTGATGATACATATGCTGAGAACTTTTTACTAGACTTTTATACAACTTCTCACCCATATACTCCATTTGCCGTAGGTAATCTAGCAGATAAAGTTGGAATATCACATACCAATCCTGTTTTATATTATATCCCTAAACAAGAAATTCTTAAAGGCTATAATTATAATTTTGGTGATGAATTGTACATGGTTGAAGAGCGTCCATCTAGTAGTCAAATAAGTTTAAAAAGTTTCGGAAAACCGCTAGACATCATTAGCACAGACGATGTGATGAAAAACCTTCATAAAGATGAGAAATATACCATTGACGAAAAGGAATATATAAAAGCGCGTTTATTTGATATGCTTATTGGCGATTGGGATAGACATAGTGACCAATGGCGTTGGGGTGAATATAATGAAGGGGATAAAATTACTTATAAACCAATTCCTAGAGATCGAGACCAAGCCTTTACGAAATACGATGGCGCATTACTTTCTCTTTTAATGCAAATGCCTTCTCTTCGTCATATGCAATCTTTTAAAGATGATATAAGAAATGTAAAATGGTTCAACCGCGAACCTTATCCACAAGATATTGCTTTCTTAAAAACAGCACATGAAAAAGACTGGATTGATCAAGCCAAATACATACAAGAGAATCTAACCGATGCTGACATTGACGCTTCATTTAATAATTTACCAAAAGAAGTACAAGACGAAACTCTTGCAGATATTAAACGTAAATTAAAACTACGAAGAGATAAACTCCAAAAATATGCTACAGAATACTATAGAGTACTACAAAAAACAGTTTTAATTGTTGGGACTGATAAAAAAGATAAATTTATAATTACGCATAAAGCAAAAAACAAACTTGATGTCGAAGTATATCGCATCAAGAAAAATGGCGAAGAACTGATTTATACAAAAAACTTTACAGCTGGTAAAACTAAAAACATTTGGGTTTATGGGTTAGATGATGATGATATTTTTGAAGTAAAAGGGGATTTTAATTCTCGAATAAGTATTCGTTTAATAGGTGGTCAAAACAATGACACTTATACAGTATCCAATGGAAAAAGAGTGAAAATTTACGATTTTAAATCAAAAAACAATACCTATGATTTAGATTCTAAAACCAAAACAGCTCTTACTGATGATTACCAAAAGAATTTATACGACTACGAAAAACCAAAATACAATGCTTTTTCAGGTCTACCATATGGTGGTTACAATCCTGATGATGGTGTAAAATTAGGTATCATTGCCAATTACACAGTAAATAAATTCAATCAAAATCCATATACTCAAAAACACATCTTAAAAGCCAATTACTTTTTTGCAACCGATGGGTATGAACTTATTTACGACGGACATTTTCCTAAAATATTAGGCAAATGGGATTTTGATGTACAATCAATTTTAACCAGCCCAAACTTTACTATAAATTATTTTGGTTATGGTAATGAGACTGTGAACAATGATGAAGATTTAGGGATGAATTATAACCGTGTTCGTATGCGTGCCATAAAAGTAGCCCCATCTATTAAGAAAGTAGGTAAATATGGAAGTGAAATTAATTTTGCTACATCTTTTGAGAAAATTAGAATCGAAGAAACTTCAGGCAGATTTATTAATACGCCTGGAGTAGCTAATCCTGATGTATTTAAAAGTCAGCAATACGCTGGAGCAACAGTAAAATATAGCTATGAGAACTACGATCTTCCATCATTCCCATCTATGGGATTTGGGTTTTCGATAGCTGGAAACTGGAAAATCAATCTAGATGATAGCAAACAAAATTTCCCATCATTAGAAAGTAAAATTAATTTCAATCACAAAATAGATTCAAATGGAAAACTTGTTTTTGCAACTATAATCAAGTCAAAAATATTGTTCAATAATAATTTTGACTTTTTTCAAGGAGCAACTTTGGGTGGTGACTACGATTTAAGAGGATACCGAAATCAACGTTTTCTAGGTAATCAATCTTTTTATCAAAGTAGTGATGTCCGCTGGAATTTAGGAAAAATAAAAAAAAGCATCTTACCAATGTCATACGGAATTCTTGGCGGATTTGATTATGGTCGTGTTTGGGCAACGGGAGAAAACTCAAACAAATGGCATCAATCCGTTGGAGGCGGTTTATGGCTCAACGGATTGGATGTAATCACCGCTAGACTTACTTATTTTAAAAGCGCTGACGAAGAAGCAAGAATTGCGTTTGGTATAGGATTTGGATTTTAATTATTTTTTAAAACTAAATTCATATACTTTACCACCAACTTTTTTTGTCTTTTCATCAGCTATTAACAATATCTTATTGTCTTTAAAAACAACGGCTTCTTTTTGAGAAAAATGATCTAAATCAATCTCCGTTTGTGTCCCTTTATGAAATTTATCTCCTCCAAAACCTTGAAAAAGTATTATTTTGTCGTGACATAAAACAACTACTTTTTTCATATCTGGACTAATTGCTGCACTAGTAATTGCACAATGATTGTAATTACTACATGTTTTAAACGTGCCTATTAAAGTAGCTTTTTGAGCTCCTGCTGCATTTGGGATTTTGTAAATAGATGCCGTGCCATCAAAATTTTTGCTTCGATTCTTAGTAAATAAATAGAAATTATTTTTAAACTCAAAAAAGCCTTCAACATCATAAAACATTTGGGTTTTCTTAGGGGGAAAATCTTTTTGTTCAGGATATGCAAATGAGATTTTATAGCTAGAAACAGCATTTTCTTTCCCTAAAGCCGATTTATCAATTCTATAAATACACAAATCTTTACGTATGTTATCGTTGTTTCCAAAATCGCCAATGTATAAATTACCAGCTTTGTCTTTTGTAATATCTTCCCAATCTACATTTGTAGCATTTGTAATAGTTACCGTTTTGGTAATTTCACCCTGGGCGTTTAATCCATAAATTTTATTAGCATTACCACTATCTTCTAGAGTCCAAAGCATATTTGTTTCTGAGAGATACGTAATTCCAGAAACTTCTTTTAATTTTTTAGGCAGTGGATATAATGTTTTCAATACACTAGAATCTTGCTGGCAAGCCAACAAAATAAATGCAACAATAAGTGAGATATAATTTTTCATACAATAAATTTAAGTTTCTATATAAGATTAGTGTTTTTGAAATTTCTAGTAATAAAACCAAATGCAGCCGACATAATGTGCCCCATTGACTTCGCGTTTTTAAAATTCAAATCATTAGTATAACGGTATAATTCCATTTTTAGTTGATTTAAATTTGCTTCGGGTGAAATAGTATCCTCACTCATTATATGTAATAACTTTTTAATTCTATTATCAGCAGAGTGAATACGTTTTGCTAAAATTGCACGCTCTTCATCTTTATATTGCACAATTGACCGATCTTCTAGTTTATCTTTAATCAATTCAATCATTGGGTAATTTTCTTTAAAGAACTGAGGCCTATACACTTTAAAATTTCCTTCATAACATTGCTGATCAAAATCGATTGGACGAATTTTATATACTACTTGGTCAAAATCATGAATCGGAACAATCACATAATTATATGCCCGCATATCTCCCAAAAGTCTAATCATACAACGTTCATTGAATTTCACAAATTCTTTAGCAATTTGAGATTTTTCTGTTTCTGTACAATTTTTAAGTAATGTACTCATAAAAATATCTCCCGGAATACCAATTATATGCTCTTCGATTAAAGTATCCTTATATACCAAAAAGTTGATTTTATCAGGAGATAATATTTCCTCTAATTCAAGACCATAAATTCGAGAAGCATCTGCCTTTTTAATATAAAAATGAACATAGTTGTCATTTAAAATATTTCGAACTTTAATTCTGAAAGGTTTAGAATTACCAAAAGTACAATAATCGATTGCATCAATATTCAAGAATTGGATAATATCAGTATTACCATCGGAATGCAAAAGCGAATAGATTTTCTTTAAATTCAAATCAATTTCATTTCTCTCAAACTCATTATAATAAACACGGATCCACAAGGTATCTTTATCATGTTTATCATATACATTTATAGCACCTGAAAAACGCAATAAATCATCATAAAAAACCAGAAACCTTTGAGATTCGTTCATAACGTTCTAAATAATCCAACAGCGGGTTTGTTAATGGATAGGATGGTTTTTTAAAAAACATTAAAGGTTCACTCATTTTGAATATATTTGATACAAATTTACATTAAATATAAACCATACAGTAACAAAAACTAAACTGACACGTCTTACTAAAAACTAAAACCGCAAATAAATTTGGAAACAATACTTACAATACAAAACCTTCATAAAAGATATGGTCGAGTTCAGGCCCTAAAGGATATTTCTTTCGAAATAAAAAAAGGTCGCGTTTATGGAATTCTAGGCCCTAACGGAAGTGGAAAATCTACAACATTAGGAATCGTTTTAAATGTAGTAAACAAAACTTCTGGGCAATACAGCTGGTTTGACGGAAAAATACAAACACATGATGCATTAAAAAAAGTAGGTGCTATTATCGAAAGGCCCAACTTTTACCCCTACATGACTGCTGAAGAAAATCTGAAATTGGTTTGTAAAATCAAGAATATTGATTATTCTAAAATAACCGAAAAATTAGAATTAGTAGGTTTAAACGAACGAAAAAACAGTAAGTTTAGTACTTTTTCATTAGGAATGAAACAGCGTTTAGCCATTGCGTCAGCTTTATTGAACGACCCCGAAATATTAATTCTTGATGAACCTACAAATGGTTTAGATCCCCAAGGAATTCATCAGATCCGTGACATCATAAAAAAAATAGCCTCACAAGGAACAACTATATTACTTGCCTCTCATTTATTAGATGAAGTCGAAAAAGTATGCACTGATGTTGTGGTTTTAAGAAAAGGAGAAATTTTATATTCTGGACCAGTTGGTGGTATGTCTGCAAATGAAGGCTTCTTCGAAATACAAGCTGATGACACAGAAAAATTAATTGCTGCTACAGAAAGTCATCCTGCTGTTGATCGTGTTATAAAAGAAAAAGAAATGATTTTGGTTTATTTAAAAAATGATTTAAATGCCGCAGATTTAAACCGCTTTTTATTTTTACAAAACATCACCTTAAACCACTTAGTAAAACGTAAAAACAGTTTAGAAGAACAATTTCTAGAACTAACCAATAATACTTCTATAAAAAATAAATAAGCCATGAACAGACTTCTCTCTATAGAGCTACAAAAGATTTGGAAAAATAAAGCCAGTCGTATACTAACGTTAACCTATTTTATTCTTCTTTCATTTATCGCATTAATTGCCTCTATAAAATTTAACTTAGGAATTTTTAAATTTCATCTAGCCGAAATGGGAATTTTTAATTTCCCTTTCATTTGGCATTTCAACACCTATATAGCAGCTTTATTAAAATTTTTCTTAGCAATAGTAATTGTCTCTATGATGGCAAATGAATATAGCTATGGTACTTTAAAACAAAACCTTATTGATGGACTAAGCAAAAAAGAGTTTGTTTTATCAAAATTCTACACTGTAATTTTATTTGCTTTTTGCTCTACTGTATTTGTATTTATAATGAGCTTAATCTTAGGGTTGTGTTTTTCTTCTTATACCGAAATTGGAATTATCTTTTCAGATATGGAATATCTTTTTGCTTTTTTTATAAAACTAATTGGATTTTTTTCCTTCTGTTTGTTTTTAGGAATATTGGTAAAACGCTCTGCATTTGCATTAGGATTTTTACTCGTTTGGAGTATTCTTGAAGGTTTTATAAAAACTATTTTTACATTTATACTTTTTCCAGAAAGTAAATTTGCTGATTATTTTATTCAATTACTTCCTTTAGAGGCCATGTCTAATTTAATTATTGAACCTTTCACGAGATTATCAGTCGTAAAGAATATTGGAGTACAAATGGGAGTTGAAAACACAAAAAACTATAATGTTGATTACGTTTCAGTCGTAATTGTTCTGATCTGGACATTCCTTTTCATTTTCTTTTCATACAAACTATTAAAGAACCGAGATCTATAGTATATTTGTTTATACTTTTTTTTAGAAAATAATGGAGTCAATAAAAATAATCATATCAGCAATTTTTATCTTTTTTCTTGGAACAAAAGTCAATGCGCAATACATGATTATTGATGAAACTAAAACATCTCAAGAATTAATAGAAAAGGTATTAGTGAATAGTTCCTGTGCCACAGTAACAAACCCACAAACAACTGGTGACGAATATACACCGGGACAAAAAAGTTTTGCCTATTTTAATGCTGGTACAAGTAATTTTCCTTTTAAAGAAGGTGTTGTACTTAGTACCTGGAGTAGTCAAAACTCGATTGGACCTTTACAAAATGATGATGGTGGCGGAGGAAGCAACTCTTGGTTAGGTGATTCCGATTTGGATCAAATATTAGGTATTAATTCTATAAATGCTACTGTTTTAGAATTTGATTTTACACCATTAACAAATTTCATAAGCTTCAATTATATTTTTGCTTCAAATGAATACCAAAATGTATATCCATGCTATTATTCTGACGGCTTTGCTTTTCTTATAAAAGAAAAAAACAGCAGTGACCCATACAAAAATTTAGCAGTGTTACCAAACACTAATATACCGGTTTCATCTATGAATGTTCGACCAAAAGTTAATCCAGTTACAGATAATAAAGGCAATATCATCCCTGGATGCCCAGCAGTGAATGAAATTTATTTTAACGGACTTAATACCGTTGGATCTGGCGCTACAAATTATGCTGGACAAACTATTGTAATGAAATCCGAAACCAATGTAGTTGCAGGAAAAACGTATCATATAAAATTAGTAATAGCAGATGACAGAAACGCATACTATGATTCGGCTATTTTCCTTGAAGCAGGGAGCTTTACTTCTGAAATAGATTTAGGAGAAGACCGGGAAACAACCACAAACAATCCTTTATGCTATGGAGACGAATTAATACTAGACACAAAACTATATTCTCCAGCAGGGTCAAATTATACATATGAATGGTACAAAGACGGTGTTAAAAATAATACAGAAACAGGACCAACATACACAGTTAAGGAAGCTGGAACATATAAGGTAAATGTTTTGATGTCTCCTTCTACCTGTTCTGCTTCTGATGAAATAAAAATTGAATATGCACCAGAAATCATTGTTACAAATACCACATTAATTCAATGTGATATCGATTCAGATAATAGCACTACATTTAATCTAACCAAAGTTGATGCAATAATAAAAAACAATAATCCAGATCTAAGCATCGCCTATTATAAATCATTAACAGATGCTCAAGCAAAATTAGATCCAATTACTGATCCTAAAAACTATATCAACAGCTCTGCTACAGAAACAATTCATGCAAGAGTTGAAAATAAATATGGCTGTACAAAATATGCTGAGCTGGAATTAAAAATAGCAGCTAATACCATTCTCATACAAAATCCTATTGCTGTTTGCGATGAAGACACAGATGGATTGTATGAATTTAATTTAGACACCCAAGTTACTCCACAGCTTATAAACGGGCTGCCTACAGGATTATTAGTAAATTATTATCTAACTGAAAACAATGCAATCACTGAGGTAAATCCTTTACCTAATAATTTCAAAAATACAATTGCATTTAATCAAACCATATACGCCCGTATTATTAATGGTCCAGACTGTTATGCTGTGACTCCAATTGAGCTAATAATCAATGTATTTAACCCTCCTAATTTTGATACTGAAACCTTCTTTTTATGTAAAGATGCAATAATTGATCTAACTGTTGCCACAGGGTTTGAAAGTTATAACTGGAACACCAGGGTCAACCTCAAATACTATTTCTGTAAGTAGCGTTGGGAATTATTCTGTTACAGTATCTGATATAAATGGTTGCGAAAAAACGAAGAAATTCAATGTTGTTGCCTCTGATGTAGCTATAATTACCGGAACTAAGATTAAAGATTTTTCGGCAAATGAAAATTCAGTTTTAGTGGAATATAATGGAATTGGAAATTATGAATTCTCACTAGATGGAATAGATTATCAAGATAGCCCTTTATTTAAAGGTATTTTAGCTGGAATTTACAAATCATATGCAAGAGATAAGAATGGATGTGGAACAACTATATCATCAGTATTCTACGTTCTTGACTACCCAAGATTCTTCACTCCTAACGGAGATGGTTATAATGACACTTGGCGGATTAAAAATCTAGACGAGATGCCCGATTACTCTATCTCTATATTTGATCGTTATGGAAAGTTAATAAAACAAATGAACGCTACAAACATAGGATGGGATGGAAATTATACAGGACGCCAACTACCCTCCGATGATTACTGGTTTACTTTGATATTTGAAAATGGAAAAGAAGTCAAAGGTCACTTCAGTTTAAAAAGATAACCAATCTACAAAATCATTAAATTTTTGAAACTTTCCATTATTTTAAAAATATCGTAGAAAAAATTATCTAAAAATTAAACATAAAAAAAGCCATTCTGTGTGAATGGCTTTTTTAGTACTATATAATCTGATTATATTTTAAATCTTTTTCTATCAGTTTCTGTCAAATAGATTTTTCTCAAACGAATAGATTTTGGAGTCACCTCTACATATTCATCTTTTTGAATGTATTCCAAAGCTTCCTCTAATGAGAAAATAATTGGAGGAATGATTCTTGCTTTTTCATCATTTCCAGATGAACGAACGTTAGATTGTTTTTTCTCCTTAGTTACGTTTACACACATATCATCAGCACGAGAGTTTTCTCCAATTACCTGACCTTCGTAAATTTCAGCATTTGGCTCAACGAAAAACTTACCACGATCTTGCAATTTATCGATAGAATAAGGAATAGCTTTTCCTTTTTCCATAGAAATTAATGAACCTTTGTTACGTCCAGAAATTTCTCCTTTGTAAGGCTCGTATCCTATAAAACGGTGTGACATAATAGCTTCACCTGCAGTAGCAGTAAGCAATTGATTTCTTAATCCAATAATTCCACGTGAAGGAATATTAAATTTAATAATCATACGCTCACCCTTAGTCTCCATGCTTAACATTTCACCTTTACGAACTGTTACAAACTCAACTGCTCTACCTGAAAGGTTTTCTGGCAAATCGATTGTTAATTCCTCAATTGGCTCACATTTTTTACCATCAATTTCTTTGATGATAACTTGTGGCTGACCGATTTGTAATTCGTAACCTTCTCTTCTCATTGTTTCAATAAGAACAGATAAGTGAAGTACACCACGACCAAAAACCATGAATTTATCAGCAGAATCAGTTTCACCTAACTTCATAGCTAAGTTTTTCTCTAATTCTTTTGTCAATCTTTCTCTAATATGACGAGATGTTACAAATTTACCCTCTTTCCCAAAGAAAGGAGAATCATTAATTGTAAACAACATACTCATTGTAGGCTCATCAATAGCAATTGTTTGTAAAGCTTCTGGATTTTCGTGATCAGCAATAGTGTCACCAATTTCAAAACCTTCAACTCCAATAATCGCACAGATATCACCTGCAATTACTTGCTCTACTTTTTTACGACCAAGTCCTTCAAAAGTGTGCAATTCTTTGATTCTTGATTTTATAACTTTACCATCTCTTTTTACCAAAGAAATAGCCATACCTTCTTTTAAAATTCCTCTTTCAAGACGACCAATAGCGATACGACCTGTAAATGCAGAGAAATCTAAAGATGTAATTAACATTTGTGGAGTTCCTTCAGAAACTTTAGGAGCAGGAACATTAGCAATTACCATATCTAGTAAAGGCTCTATGTTTTCTGTTTGATTTCTGAAATCATCAGACATCCAGTTATTTTTAGCTGATCCATAAACAGTTGGAAAATCCAATTGCTCTTCTGAAGCACCTAATTCAAACATTAAGTCAAAAACTTTTTCATGTACTTCTTCTGGAGTACAGTTTTCTTTATCAACTTTATTGATAACAACACATGGCTTCAACCCTAAGTCGATTGCCTTTTGTAATACAAAACGAGTTTGTGGCATTGGTCCTTCAAAAGCATCTACTAGCAAACATACACCATCGGCCATGTTTAGTACACGTTCTACTTCACCACCAAAATCGGCGTAACCAGGTATCGATAATATTGATTTTAGTTCCTTTATATTGAACCGAAACGTTCTTAGAAGTAATAGTAATACCCCTCTCACGCTCTAAATCATTATTATCAAGAATTAAATCACCTGTGTTTTCGTTGTCACGAAATAACTGACAGTGATACATAATTTTATCAACCAAAGTGGTTTTACCGTGATCGACGTGGGCAATAATTGCAATATTTCTAATAGATTCCATCTGAGATTTTTAATGGGTGCAAAGGTACACTTTTTTTTAATATAAAAACTATTTCGGGAATAGTTTACATATTCTTAACTGATTACGTACAAAAAATAGCTTTATTTCAAGGCTTTTAAATATCTTATAATCGATGTTTAATAATTTGGTAATTATTAATTATATTTGAGTAATGAAAAACAAAACCAATCAAATTACATTAATTTACTTTGTCATTTCTCTATTTCTGGCAATCATTTGCCACAAATACCTGCTTAACAATATCTCAAATACTCAATACTACTATTTCAGCTTCATAAAAGATCTTATTTTCATTATTTTAACAGGCCTACTCTACAGGTATATACTATCAAAAAACGACGCCAGAAACATCACAGTATTCGAAAAACTAAAAAAATCGAATGACGAAATTAAAGAATCAAACGAAAAATATAACATAGTTGCAAAAGCAACCAGTGACACAATTTGGGACTGGAAAATTCAAGAAGACAACATAACCTGGAACAAAGGAATCGAAAATGTTTTTGGGTACAAACAAGAAGAAGTTGGTGACAGCTCGAGATGGTGGTTTGACAAAATCCACCCTGAAAGACAGCATCAGAATGTCGGTAAAACTATATTCATTCATAGAACAAAAAACAGAAAAATGGCAAGATCAATATCGCTTTAGATGTGCCGATACCACATATAAATATGTACTGCACCGCAGCTTCCTTTTAAAGGATGAAAACGGAAGAGCAATCAGAATGATTGGTGCTATACAAGATATCACAAAACAAAAAGAAGAAGAGCAACGATTAAAACTACTTGAAACTGTAATTACTCAATCCAGAGATTCTATCTTAATTACCGAAGCCGATTCACATGATGGCAAAATCCCTAAAATCGTATATGTAAACCCATCTTTTTCAAAAATGTCCGGATACCAATCTGAAGAGATAGTAGGAAAATCACCTAATATCTTTAAAGGCCCTAAATCCGACTCTAGCGAACTACGAAAACTAATAAAAGCAATAAAAAACAAAGAAGAATGCTCTATAGAAACCATTAGCTACACCAAAAACAAAGAGGAGTACTGGGTTCGCTATTCGATGATCCCTATTTTTAATGCCGAAAACGAAGTTTCGCACTGGATATCGATTCAAAGAGATACAACTGAAGAAAAAAAACTAGAAAAAGAAAAAGAGCACCTTATCAGAGAATTAACTCAAAACAACAAAGACTTAAAGCAATTCTCTTACATAACCTCCCACAACCTCAGATCACCATTATCAAACCTAACCGGATTATTAAACCTCATAGAAGACATTCCAATAGAAAACGAAGAGTTAAAAGAAATACTAAACGGATTCAATAAGTCAACCCATTTACTAAACGAAACCATCAATGATTTAGTAAAAGTTATTATAATTAAAGACAATCCATCAATCCAGAAAGAAGAGGTTTTATTAAACGAAGTTTTCGAGAATGTATTCAACCAGCTAAGTTTTCAAATTGAATTACACAAGCCAATAATAAAACTAAATTTTGAAAAAGTAACAGTATTAAACATCAACAAAGCCTATTTAGAAAGCATATTATTAAACCTATTAACCAATTCAATTAAATACAGATCAAAAGACCGCAAATTAAAAATCACCATTTCAGCCAATCAAACCGAAGACAGCATAATACTAACCTTTAAAGACAACGGAATTGGAATTGACCTTGAAAGAAACAGAGATAAAGTTTTCGGACTTTACCAAAGATTCCACAACTACCCCGACAGCAAAGGACTTGGATTATACCTAGTAAAATCTCAAGTAGAAACAATGGGAGGAACAATCAGTATAGACAGCGAGGTTAACAAAGGAACCTCATTTACTCTAATATTTAAAAATAAATAAAATGTTTGATCAAATTTTATGCATAGACGACGACCCCATAGCGCTAATGTTATGTAAAAAAGTAATCACAAAAGCTGAGTTTTCTATAGAAATAATAACTGCACAAAACGGAGAAGAAGCTTTATTATACTTCAACTCTCTTAAATACAACACTAAGCCTACCGATCTTAACGATAAAAAACCACGGCTTATTTTCTTAGACCTAAACATGCCTGTAATGGGTGGTTGGGAATTCCTAGACCACTTCTCTACATCTAACTACTCTGACTTCAACACCACCAACATAATCATACTATCTTCTACAATTGACCCAGAAGATTTAGAAAAGGCAAAAAACTACCCAATGATACTTGACTTTCTTTCAAAACCAATTACACTACAAATGCTTGAATACATAAAAAACAAAATGACTATTTAACAGAAGAAACTCCTTAAATAATTAAAATAATTACTCAAGGAGTTTTTTTTAAGAATAAAAAAAGCCCTCTATTAAGAGGACTTTTTAATATATTTTAAGCAAATTGCATGATTACAATTTAGCTACATGTTTCGTTAATTTAGATTTTAAATTAGACGCTTTGTTATCATGAATGATATTCTTTTTCGCTAATTTATCAATCATAGAAATTACAGTTGATAATTTTGAAGTAGCATCTTGCTTATCAGTAGCTATTCTTAATGCTTTAATAGCATTACGAGTAGTTTTGTGCTGATATCTGTTAAGAACTCTTCTTTTTTCGTTACTTCTGATTCTTTTTAATGCTGACTTATGATTTGCCATTTTTTTTTAATTTTAGATGTAATAATTATAAATACTAGTTAAAAAAGAAAAGCCTCCCATAATTGCAAAACAATCACTTTAGCTTTAACTAATAAAACAAAAACCGAGACACCAGCTCTTATTTTACAAAACTTATTCACAACTAATTTTAGTAGTCCGTAAGGGAATCGAACCCCTGTTACCAGGACGAAATCCTGAAGTCCTAACCCCTAGACGAACGGACCAGTATTCTTCTAAGTTTTTTCAATTTAACAAAAATTGAATTGTAGCCCGTAGCGGAATCGAACCGCTCTTACATGGATGAAAACCATGCGTCCTAACCGATAGACGAACGGGCCATTTTATTATTCAATCTTCAAATAACTTTTAACACGCAAAAAAAGTAGTAGCCCGTAGCGGAATCGAACCGCTCTTACATGGATGAAAACCATGCGTCCTAACCGATAGACGAACGGGCCTGCTTCCCTAATGCGGATGCAAAGATACACCTATTTTTTAGTTGCACAATAGCTAAAGCAAAAAAAAATAAAAAAATTAATATGCCTTCGCAAAAAGCACTCTTCTAGAAGAAGAATTACCAGTAAACACACAGCTTCCCGCCTCTTCTACCCCATCTAAAGGAATACATCTAATAGTTGCTTTCGTCAAGTCTTTAATCTTTTCTTCTGTAGCCGCGGTTCCATCCCAATGTGCTGATACAAAACCACCTTTATTCTCTAAAACTTCTTTAAACTCTTCAAAATTATTTACTTCTGTAATATGCGAATTACGATAATCTAATGCTTTATTATACAAATCAACTTGAATTTGAGCCAATAAATCATTCACATAAGTAACGATTCCTTCTTTTGAAACTACTTCTTTTGTTAACGTATCTCTTCTTGCAATTTCAAAAGTTCCGTTTTCTAAATCTTTAGGACCTACCGCAATTCTAATCGGCACTCCTTTTAATTCATATTCATTAAACTTAAATCCCGGCTTCTGTGTCGTTCTGTCATCATATTTCACCGCTATATTAAGCTTTCTCAATTGAGAAACCAATTCATTAACCACAACCGAAATTTCAGCCAACTGCTCATCTGTTTTATGAATAGGAACAATCACCACTTGTATAGGAGCTAAATTTGGAGGCAAGACCAATCCCTTATCATCAGAGTGTGTCATTACCAAAGCTCCCATTAATCGAGTAGACACCCCCCAAGAAGTACCCCAAACATATTCTTGCTTTCCTTCTGCATTAGCAAACTTCACATCAAATGCTTTAGCAAAGTTCTGACCTAAAAAATGTGATGTTCCTGCTTGCAACGCCTTTCCATCCTGCATTAATGCCTCGATACAATATGTTTCTTCTGCTCCTGCAAATCGCTCTGATTCCGTCTTAAGTCCTTTCACAACCGGAATTGCCATAAACCCTTCAGCAAATTCAGCATATACATTCATCATTTTTTCCGACTCTTCGATAGCCTCATTTCTTGTAGCGTGAGCTGTATGTCCTTCTTGCCATAAAAATTCGGCTGTTCTTAAAAACAATCGAGTTCTCATTTCCCAACGAACAACATTTGCCCATTGATTAATTAATAAAGGTAAATCACGGTACGATTGCACCCATCCTTTATATGTAGACCATATAATAGCTTCACTTGTTGGACGAACAATTAGTTCTTCTTCTAACTTAGCATTAGGATCTACCATTAATTTTCCGGGTTTATCCGGGTCATTTTTTAACCTATAATGCGTTACAATTGCACATTCTTTTGCAAATCCTTCGGCATTTTTCTCCTCCGCCTCAAACATGCTCTTAGGAACAAATAAGGGGAAATAGGCATTTCTGATGCCCTGTTTCTTTAAATTTTCGATCTAATTCAGCTTGCATTTTTTCCCAAATAGCATATCCGTACGGCTTAATAACCATACATCCTCTAACTCCTGAATTCTCGGCTAAATCCGCTTTTACAACCAGCTCGTTATACCATTTTGAATAATCTTCTGATCTTGTAGTAAGGTTCTTACTCATATTGAATAGTTTGGCACAAATTTTGTTTAACTTATTTTAACTAAATAGTTTCACAAAACTAACTATTTTTGTATTGTCCAACAATAAAAAACCCACAGATATGAAAACTAATATTTTTTCCCAAAAAAACACAGTGCTTTTTTCAATTACAGGTCTACTGTGTTTACTAGTAACTTCGTGTGGTTCTTATCAAAATAGTTCCTATTACGACAATGATGGAATATACGGAACATCATCTAATAATTACACTGAAAGAGTCACAACAACTGGCACCAATAATCAATATAAAGAATATTTTAGCTCCTTACAAAACAATGACGAGCCTACTGAAATCTTCACAAATGTTGATAATTACGGTTCTTACAACGAATCGGATGACAGTATAGCAAACTCAGGCATTAGCTATGCTAGCTGGGGAAGCAACGTTCAAGATGTATCAGTGAATATATACCCAAACACTTGGGGATTATCTTTTGGCCTAGGATTTGGTTACCCTTATTATGGTGGTTTCGGATACGGATACGGATATGGTTATGGTTATGGTTATGGTTGGGGCTATCCTTATTATGGTGGCGGATTAGGTTGGGGTTACCCTTCATACTACCCTTATTATGGATATAGACCTTATTATGGATACCGCAACAACTACAACTACTCATACAATGCTGGCCGAAGAGGAGCTATGTATGACAATGGTATAAATCGTAATAACTATTATTCTAACAGAAACTACTCTAATAGAAGTTACTCTAATAGAAACTCAGATTACTCTGTAAACAGAAGAGGTACCAGCAACAATAACTACACAGATAGAAGAACTAATTCTCAAAACTCAAACTTCACCACTAGAAGAGGAAGTAGTAACACTAATTACACAGATTACAGAAGAAACGACTCTTACAATACAACCAGAAACAACGGTAATTCTAATTACACCAGAAGAGATCAATCTTCAAACAGCACTTACGCCCCAACACGAAGAAATCAATCATCGGGTTCACAAAATAATACTTATACTCCAACACGTAGAGACAACAGCAGTAACACTGCGCCTACTAGAACTTACAACCCTAGCAGCTCAAACAGCGCACCTACAAGATCTTACACACCTAGTTCATCAGGTCGTTCATACGATGCCGGTGGTGGCGGAAGAACTTCTGGTGGCGGTGGAGGAGGAAGATCTTCTGGCGGAGGAAGAAGATAATCCAATTCTTCTTTAATTAAATTAAAATTTACCTGAATTACAATTATGAAAAAGTATATATTCCTAATCCTTACTGGACTATCTATTAGCGCAATACAAGCTCAAGACATCACTGATGCAATGCGCTATTCACAAGACAACCTAAACGGAACTGCTCGTTTCCGCGCTATGGGAGGTGCATTTGGAGCACTTGGTGGTGATTTATCTTCACTAAATATTAACCCAGCTGGTTCTGCAATATTCGCAAACAATCAATTTGGCGTAACATTGAGCAATTATAATACTAAGAATAATTCTAATTATTTTGGAACAAAATCCAAAGATAGTGACAACTCATTCATACTAAATCAAGCTGGTGGTGTTATGGTTTTTAAAAACTATGATCAAAAGAGCAACTGGAAAAAATTATCTGTAGCAGTTAATTATGAAAACACCAACAACTATAATAATGATGTCTTTTCTATGGGAGTAAATCCAACAAACTCTATAGATCAATATTTTTTAAATTATGCCAACACTGGTAATGGTGGTGCTCCTGTACCTCAAAAATTCGTCAAAACAAATAGCGGAGAATCTATCAGTAACCTATATCGCTATCTAGGTAATAGCTTACCAAGTTTTCAATATCCTGGATTAAGCGGTCACTCAGCTCAACAAGCAATGTTAGGATACCAAGGCTTTATAGTTGAACCAACAGATGCAACCAATCCAAATAGTCCATACTACTCACTTGTTCCTGCTGGAGGAAATTATTATCAGGAAAATGAGATTCACTCTAATGGTTATAATGGAAAATTATCTTTTAATGCCGCTACATCTTATAAAGACAAATTATTTATAGGAATAAATTTGAATTCTCATTTTGCAGATTACACTAGAAACACTAGTTTTTACGAAGACAATGCTAACAACACAAGTGCAGTTGACCAAATAAACAGATTACGTTTTGACAATCAATTATACACTTACGGAAATGGTTTTTCTTTTCAAGTGGGTGCTATTGCAAAAGTAACTGATCAGGTACGATTAGGTCTTGCATACGAATCAAACACTTGGTATAAGCTTTATGACGAAACTACACAGAAATTAGTAACTGTAAGAAGCAATAACGTCGGAGAATTACCTCCTACTATAGTTGACCCACAAATTATTAATGTATATGAGTCATACAAACTACAGACCCCAGGAAAATGGACTGCCAGTTTTGCATACGTTTTTGGTAAAACCGGATTATTAAGTGTTGATTACGCTATAAAAGATTATGGCAACACTAAATTTAAACCCACAAATGACAGCCACTTTAGAGGTGTAAACAACACCATGAGCAATGAATTAACTAGCAGTAGCGAAGTACGAGTTGGTGCCGAATATAAAATCAAACTACTTAGCTTAAGAGCTGGTTACAGATACGAGCAAAGCCCATACAAAGACAGCGCTACAATGGGCGATTTAAATGGCTACTCTGGAGGTTTGGGATACAATTTTGGAGCAACCAAAGTAGATCTAGCTTACTCTTACACAAAAAGAAACTCTCACCAAGGATTCTTTAACCAAGGATTCACAGATGGCGCTAATATCAATACAAAATTCAACAATATTTCATTGACAATGTTATTTGAATTATAATTAAATAACAACACACCTATATAAATCCGTCTGATTCTTTATCAAGACGGATTTTTTTATCCTTATGCCGACAGCCATCAAGAAGGAGCACATCCTTTTTATGACTGTAGCCAGATAGAGAAAGATACAATACCCATCTAGTAAATACTCCCAAGCCTAACAACACCAACCTCAGAAAAAAGGAGGAATCATGGTGTTTCTAGGAATAAAAAATGTAATTTGCACTCCAATTTATAAAAGTATGAGAACCAAGTCTTTAAAAAAGAATAAAATCAACGTAATCACTCTTGGGTGTTCGAAAAATGTATATGATAGTGAAGTACTTATGGGTCAACTTCGCGCTAACGGAAAAGAAGTAACACATGAAGCTCCTGCTGCCGAAGAAGGCAATATTATTGTTATAAATACCTGTGGCTTTATTGACAACGCTAAAGCTGAGTCAGTAAACATGATTTTAGAGTATGCTGACAAAAAAGAAAAAGGATTAGTAGACAAAGTTTTTGTGACAGGATGTTTGTCTGAACGATACAGACCTGATTTAGAAAAAGAAATTCCAAACGTGGATCAGTTTTTTGGCACAACCGAATTGCCTCAATTACTAAAAGCATTGGGCGCTGATTACAAACATGAATTATTAGGAGAGCGTTTGACAACTACTCCAAAAAATTATGCTTATTTAAAAATTGCTGAAGGCTGTGACAGACCTTGTAGCTTTTGTGCTATCCCTCTTATGCGTGGAAAACACGTATCACAAACTATTGAAAAACTGGTAAAAGAAGCAGAAGGATTAGCTAAAAATGGTGTTAAAGAATTAATTTTAATTGCTCAGGATTTAACTTACTATGGTCTTGACATATACAAGAAAAGAAATCTAGCCGAATTACTTGAGGCTTTGGTAAAAGTAGAAGGTATTGAATGGATTCGTTTACATTACGCCTTCCCTACTGGTTTCCCAATCGGTATGTTCTTGAGGTTATGAAACGCGAACCTAAGATTTGTAATTATATTGATATTCCGTTACAACACATTTCGGACTCAATCTTAAAATCGATGCGACGTGGTACAACTCAGGCAAAAACAACTCAATTACTAAAAGATTTCCGTAAAGCTGTTCCCGGAATGGCTATTAGAACTACGCTAATTGTAGGTTATCCTGAGAGACACAAGGAGATTTTAATATTCTTAAAGACTTCGTTCAGGAAATGAAGTTTGACAGAATGGGCTGCTTTGCTTATTCGCACGAAGAAAACACACATGCCTATTTACTAGAAGATGATGTTCCAGACCAAGTAAAACAAGATCGTGCTAACGAAATCATGGAATTACAATCTCAGATTTCATGGGATTTAAACCAAGAAAAAGTAGGACAAACCTTTAAATGTATTATCGATAGAAAAGAAGGTGCTCATTTTGTTGGAAGAACTGAATTTGACAGTCCAGATGTAGATAATGAAGTATTGATTGATGCATCTAAACATTATGTAAAAACTGGAGAATTTGTTAAATATATCAAAATAATAGAAGCTACAGAATTTGATTTATACGGCGAACCTGTTTAAATTTACAATACATTTTTTGATTTTTTATTCTAAAATATAAAATATGAAAACAATTCAAGGAACAATAGTATTTGCATTTATGTTATTTTTCGCCAACCCCGTTTCTGCACAGTACGGAAATGGTTATGGAAATGGCTATGGTGGCGGTGGCTACGGAGGAGGCAGAATGAATGGTGGGATGAGTCAAGGAATGGGTGGCATTGGTCCATCTGCCAACACATCTAAACCAAAAGAAATTCCTGTTGAGGAAACTGTTGCCGAGAATAATGGAAAACATGAAGCCTGAACTTAATCTTGATGCCCTTCAGGAAATCGCAGTATCGAATGTTCTTATTGAAAGCATCAAAGAACAAGGCATACTTATGAAAAACGAAAGCAGCAGCCGAAAGACGAAAAAATAAAACAAATTCAAGCACTTTCTGAAGCTACAAACAAAAAAGTATCTAATTTTTTAAACACCGACCAAAAGGAAAAGTACACTCTTTACATGGAGCAACTAGTAGTAGTCTAAGGCGGGTCTAAAGTTCAAGAAAAAGAAAATAATTGTTTTCACGAAACATAAAAACAATTTTAAGATATGAAAAAGTATTTATACTGTTTGACTATAGCAATTGCATTATTCTTGCTCTACAAATCCTTATAAATCTAGTGAAAAAGTATACGATCAACAGCTTAAGTCACTTGAAGATAAAATTACAAGTAAAGAAGCACAACCTATACCCCCACCCAGCACAACTATAAGTATAGATACTTCATATGCAAATCAGTTGCATATTTACAAGGATTCACTTTCGCAAACTGGATCTACATCTTTACAAAATGGCATTAATACACAATGGATTGGTACCGTAAACTTCAATTTACGTAAACCAAATTTCATTATTATCCACCATACTGCACAAGACTCTTTACAACAAACTGTAAACACATTTACTAAAACAAAAACTCAAGTAAGTGCTCATTACATTATATCTAGAGATGGTAAAGTTGTTCAAATGCTAAATGATTATTTACGCGCTTGGCATGCAGGTAATTCTACTTGGGGAAAAAATACTGATCTTAATTCATCTTCATTAGGTATTGAACTTGATAACAACGGAATAGAACCTTTTTCTGAGACACAAATGAATAGTTTAATAGCTCTTTTGACAAGACTTAAGAAAGAATATAATGTGCCAACACAAAATATTTTAGGTCACGCTGATATTGCTCCGGCAATAAAACAAGATCCAAGCAAATTGTTTCCATGGAAGACATTAGCTGGGCTCGGTTTTGGAATCTGGCAAGATGAAGTCTTGAAGAAGCGCCATTTGATTTTAGAATTGAACCAGCCTTACGAATCATTGGATACAATACTAAAAATCTTACAGCTGCAATTACAGCTTTTAAACTACATTATATCCAAACAGAAGTTGACGCTGTATTAGATAGAAAAACAATAAACACTATTTATTCTATTTACAAGAAACAGTAAGAAGTTCCCAAAACTTCCCCTCATATAAAACACGTTTTAGACAATTCTAAAACGTGTTTTATTTTATAGAAACAATTTCAAATAAAAAACTGCCAAAACATTAACATGTTTTGACAGTTCAAAAAAAAATATCAATCTTAATATCTTAAAAAGAATAGGTAGCAGCTACTAATGCAAAGACCATCTTTCCTGTTGATGTAGAATTACTATCAAGAAAAATATCTTCAGAAGCACTATCTAAATCTAATCTCTGGAATTATCGTCATATTTCCAACTTTATAATTAAGCGATACGGTATTTGCAAAAATACTTGAACCCGCAATTGACTGAAACTCACTACAGCGTCTTTTGCTTCAAAATATTCCATTCGATAAGCTAATCCAAGATTATCAGGTGCTGCCTCCCTAACAACAGGAGCATGTATTAACCTTAGCAATACAATCTAACTGAACCAAGTAGACGA
>NZ_JBXBAV010000050.1:0-6244 GCF_056783245.1 Flavobacterium sp. TC780
TAATGCATTGTGAAGGTTATACATGCTCCTGTCGTTAGGGAGGCAGCACCTATACAAGAAATTGCTTATATTGTAATTAACATGAACCTTTGGACAAGACTAAAATTAGCTCAAGGACAAATCCCAAATTATAAATAAATTACTCATGGAATGGTATTTACCTATAACGATTATGCCTGGAATTGGGATGCTTATCTTTTCAACCACCAACCAAATGCTTAGTATTAGCTCTGAAGTTGGAACATTACTTAGCGTTGAGTGCACCGAATTTCAGCATCATATTGCAAGTCTCAAAATAAAACAGATAAAAAGATTAACCTACGCAGGGACGCTATTGTATAGTTCTGCTGGATTTTATGTGCTTTCTGGTATTTTTGGCGTTTTTGCAACAATCAATACTAATATGCCTGAAATATTATTGATTTTAGGAACCCTCCAGTTGTTCCTTGCATTAATACTATTAGTAATATTTTCCTTTAACACTATTAAAATAAGACAATTACAATTTAAGAATAATCATTTACAAACCCATGAACGAAAAATTTAACCAACTTGCCAGCCAAGAAAGGATAACCGCAGTGATAAGTTCTTTCTCCGAAAGAAACATTAAAGGAGTTTTTGTAGAAACCAAAGAAGACGCTTTGAAAGAAATTTTTGCAATAATTCCAGAAGGTGCAGAAATTGCTACTGGCTCTTCAGAAACATTGAGAGAAATAGGTCTATTAACTGTTTTAAAAGAAAAAAGTCACCCTTGGAAGAATGTGAAAGACAACCTTTTTACTGAAGTAGATCATTTAAAACGAGAAGAATTACGAAGAGAAAGCATTCTGGCAGATTATAATTTACAAAGCTGCCATGCCGTTACTGAAAATGGACAGCTTTTAATTGCTTCTGGAATGGGAAACCAAATTGCTGCAATTGCGTATGCTAGCAAACATATCATTTTTGTTGTAGGCGTTCAAAAAATTGTTAAAAATTTAGATGAAGCTTTTGAAAGAATTCACAACTACGTAGTGCCTCTAGAAAACGAAAGAATGAAAAAAACAGGGTTCAAAAAAGGAACTACACTAGGGAAACTATTAATCTTTGAAAAAGAAATTAGAGATCGAGATGTTCACGTAATTTTAGTAAATGAAAAACTTGGATTTTAAAAATGAAACTCATAGCTACAGCAAAAATTGACGGTCCAGAAGCTAAAGGCAATATTGAATTGTATGAGTTGGACGGGGTAAAAAAAGTTGTTTTTACAGACGGGTTTTGGGTGGCTCCTGGTGCTCCAGATGTAACCTTGGCTCTTACGGAAGATCAAAATGGGAAAGTTTTAACAACAAATATTGATATAGGGAGATATTATTACAAGAAGCCCAATGATAATATTGTAATTACACCAAAAATAGATATAGAAACACATCATACCTTTTTGGTCTATTGCAAAAAATTCACGGCTCATTTTGGGCATGGGAGATTTGTAATTCGCTAAATAAAAATTGGACTTGGTTCCTAATTAAAATTTAAAAATGGAGTATAATTTTATAAAAAATGATGAGCAAAAAAGGTTTGAGCTAAACACAGAAAACCAAACGGCTTTTACTGATTTTTATTTTATGGCAGGAAAACTATGCTTAACCCATACATTGGTTCCTGAACAATTAGGTGGGCGCGGCGTTGGAAAGAAGCTTGTGGAAAATATTCTAGAATTTGCAAGAGAAAATGATATGGAAATTTTCCCTTTTTGCCCATTTGTTTCATCGTATATTAAAAAAAACGAACAGTGTATGCCTATCGTAGCAAAAGGATTTAAATGGAGATAAAACTATGAGTATAATAAAAATTGGGTTTGGAGGAAGTTGCCACTGGTGCACAGAGGCCATTTTTCAGTCATTAATTGGGGTCAAAGAAGTTAAGCAAGGCTGGATTAGCTCTGTAGATGAGAATGAGAGTTTTTCTGAAGCGGTAATCGTTTCATTCAACCCAGATGAGATTTCATTGACTGTACTTATAGAAATTCATTTGCATACGCATAGTTGTACGGCCAATCACAGCATGAGAGAAAAATACAGATCAGCTATTTATTATTTTAATGATGAAGAAAAAAATTCTGCCATTGATATAATCAAACAACTACAACCCGACTTTAATAACCAAATTATTACACAGGTCTTGCCTTTTTCTAATTTTAAATTAAATATAGAGGAACAATTAAATTATTATCACTCAAATCCTGAAAAGCCCTTTTGCCAAAATACAATTAACCCCAAGCTAAGTTATTTAATAAAGAATTTTTCGAAGGTAATCGACAAAAAAAAATTATCTCATCTAGATGTATCTGACATCGGCTTGGGGACAGCAGCCATTGGCAGGCCTGTTTACATAAATGTAAATGAAAACTCCGAAAAAAAAGAGTACAATACCGTAGCCGAATACAAACAAAACGGGGTGAACTTTATAAAAAATGCACATAAGTTAGGGATAACACATTTTGACACTTCACCTGGTTATGGCATTGCAGAAGATATGCTCATCGACTTTTTAAAAGAAAACAATACGTCAGGTATAACGGTTTCTACAAAATGGGGCTATACTTATGTTGCTAATTTTGAAAAAGAGGCAATTCAGCATGAAATAAAAGACCATAGTTATGAGAAATTAATAACGCAATGGGAGAAATCAAAGCAACTTCTGCCAAATTTAAATCTGTACCAAATTCACTCTGTTACTCTTGAAAGTGATGTTTTAGATAACTTTAAAATAATTGAAGAACTTTATAAAATTAAAAAAGAAAACAATATTGATATTGGACTATCAACAAGCGGCCCATTTCAAAAAGAAGTCGTCGTAAAGGCCAGTCAAGTTAAAGAAAACGGGGTGCCTTTGTTTACATCATTTCAATTTACATTCAACATCCTAGACCAAAGCATGAAAGAAGCAGAGGATTTACTAATGGATAAAAAGATAATCATAAAAGAGGCACTGGCTAATGGGCGATTACTTTCTAAAGAATTTCAACAGTATGATGCTATAAGAAAAAAGCTAGATGAACTAGCAAATAAATACAAAACTACACAAGATGCTATCGCAATTCGATTTTGTATGGATAGCTATCCTGGAAGCATTACCCTAAGTGGCGCAAATTCGGAAGAACATCTCACTTCTAATTTAATAGCGAAGAAATTTAAATTAACAATGAATGAACTAGAATCTTTCAAAGAATTTGCTTTAGATTCAAAAATTTATTGGGACGAAAAGAAAACAGTTAAAATGGAATTAAAATGATAAAATCAATATTTTATATGCTGCCTTTACTGTTGGTTACTTTTTGTAATCAAGCACCAAAACCAACTGTAGAAACCGAAACCGCTAATCTTAAAATTACAAATGAAATGACTTCAAATAAATTAGTAGTTGCAGAATTATTTACTTCACAAGGATGTAGTAGTTGTCCCCCTGAAGCAGAAGAATTCGTTAGGTAGTTTTTCAAAACAAAACCCCAACCTTGTTCTACTTTCTTTTCATGTAGATTATTGGGATTATCTCAGATGGTAAGATGTTTTTGGGAATGCAGATTATAGCAGAGGCAAAAACAGTACGGAACTATATTTAATATAAGTAGTATATACACTCCACAACTCATCATTAATGGAAAATCAGAATCTCGGGGGTCCAAATCAAGGTAAATTGAACACTGAAGTATTCCAATAAAGCCATCGAAATATCCAATGAGAATGAAATAAAAATTTTAAATTTAAAAAAATCAGAAGAAACAGTCTCATGTAGTTATTCTATAAATAATTTGAAGTAAGCAAACAAAATATCTCAACGTTGCTTTAGTGTCTAATGAAGAAACAACCAAGGTGGCAAGAGGAGAAAATAGAGGCGAAACGCTCAAAAGTTATAATGTGGTTAAGTATTTTAAAGTAATGACACCAAAAACTCTCAGGAGAAATTATATATTGAAACAAGTATCGTAAAAATATCGAAACAATAATTATATAAAACCGAAAATTGTAGAAATTTTCCGGATTGTACTTTAAAAACACTTTAATAACATGAAAACATTTGATTATATTATTATAGGTTCAGGACAAGCAGGAACCCCTTTAGCTTTTTCTCTATCAAAAAAAGGAACAGTTGCACTTATTGAAAAAAGCAAAATAGGTGGAACCTGTTTGAATTTAACTGTGCGATCCCGACTAAGACGTACATTGCCAGCGCAAGAAGAGCTTGGGATGCAAACTCATGGTGAAAGTTCGGATTGAAATCCCAAGCGGTACAATTACAAACTTATCAAAAATAAATTCTAGAAAGGACAACCTTATAAATACGTCGAGATCTAGGATTGAGAAAGCTATAAGCGAAAACCCCAACATTAGCTTGTACCTAGGAGAGCAAAATTTAGTAGTAATCATGAAATAGAAATTAATGGTGAGATAATCACTTCTAAGAATATTTTCATCAATGTTGGAGGGCGTGCTTTAGTACCTTCGGAGTATTTAAACGTTCCTCATTATACAAACATAGAATTACTTGAAGAAAAGCGCCTCCCTGAACATTTAATAATTGTAGGAGGAAGCTATATTGGATTGGAGTTCGGGCAAATGTTTAGAAGATTTGGCAGTAAAGTAACAATAATAGAACGGGGGCCGAAACTAATAGGGAGAGAAGACAAAGAAATAAGCCAAGCTGTAGAAGAAATTTTAAAATCTGATGGGCTTGATATCATCTATAATGCCGATGCAATAAGTGCCCAAAAAAACCAAGACGATACCATAACTGTGACAGCAAAATCAGATGGAACATCAATAACTGGAACTCATTTATTATTAGCGATTGGTCGATTGCCCAAACAGATGGTTTTAGGACTTCAAAACACAAGCATAGAATATAAAAGAGGGATATTAATGTAGATGATTATTGTCAAACCAATGTAGAAGGCATTTTCGCTCTTGGTGGTATTTGTAATGGGAAAGGCGCGTTTACTCATACATCTTACAATGATTATCAAATTGTGGAAGACTATTTATTTGGAGGCAAAAACAGAAAAATAAGTAATAGGATCACTACTTATGGATTGTTTATCGACCCCCCGCTTGGTAGAGTTGGCTTAACAAAACACGCAAGCGATATCTAAAGGTTATACTATTTTAGTAGCGCATAGACCTATGACGAAAGTGGGTAGGGCCAAAGAAAAGGGGAAACATTTGGCTTTATGGAGGCCATAATTGATGCCGAAACCAATTTGTTCTTAGGTGCTTGTGTACTTGGTGTAGGGGGCGACGAACTTATTAATGGCTTTACCAATCTCATGTACGCTAAACAGCCTTATACTGTTTTTAGAGATGGTGTGCACATTCATCCCACAGTGAGTGAATTAATCCCAACAATGTTAGAAATATTAAAGCCAGTGGAGAAAGAATAACAAAAATATTTTAAATGGCCCAATCAATTTTATCACTATATTATTAAAGTTATAAAAGCTTAATTTTTAATAAAATATAATTGTCATATAATTTAATCCTAAAATAGTACCTCCCCGTTAAAAGATTTTTTTTTTAAACTGTGAATTGACAATTAGCACGAAGAGAATGTTACTATAATAATTAAAACTCATAAAGAGTAAGTATTTTCATGTTTACGTTAAGAAAAATAGTTGTTTTTTGCTACATCCTTCTTATTGTAAGTTCTCCTATTTAAACTTGTTAGAACCCAGACAAATCAAGAATCTCAATGCGGGACCGAATTTTGCACTGCAACAGCGGCAAAAGAAATTAACGCATTAATTAATCAAAAAACAGAATCAAAAAACACGATGATATTTAAAATTCAAGTTGTTTATGGCTCGGTGGAGATTAAAGATTTATCAGAAAACAAAATAGATGATGAAATAAAAAAATTAAACCAACTTTTTGCTGTTTCGAAGATAAAATTCATTTTAATAAAAGACGATTGATTAAAAAAACAAATCTTTCAATAGATGAATTTTATTTCAATACAACGGAAAAAGAGAAAGTACATAGCAAAACTTGAAAAGAATTATATAAATTTAATTTTTGTAAAAAAAGGGGATGATTATTCTGGGTTTACCGCTATTCCCAAAACTTCATTTTTACGGTATTTGGCATTAGAGAACTCATTTAATAATATTTTTATTTCTGCAAATCTTGAATATCCTTTAGGAACCATTGCACATGAATTTGGGCATTTTTTTGGTGCTGCCTCCCTAACAACAGGAGCATGTATTAACCTT
>NZ_JBXBAV010000051.1:0-9035 GCF_056783245.1 Flavobacterium sp. TC780
TACGTATTGCTAAGGTTAATACATGCTCCTGTTGTTAGGGAGGCAGCACCTGATTTTGGTTCTGGAAAAGATGCTTTCCAATTTAATATTGGTTTTGCATTGCATTTCTAGTAATTATAAATAAGTCTTATTTTAAGCCTTTCATGTTAATCATGAAAGGCTTTTTTTGTATTTTATAGGTTTTTTAGTGTTAATTTATCGGTGTGTTGAAAAAAATAAGGCATCACTAAATTTAGTGATAAAGGAAATGGTAATGATCTTTGTTTCAGTAAGATGTGAATATGTTGTCTGTTTCTTTTGAACCTTGTTAATTTTGTGTTTTTTTGTTATTTTATTGGAATTTAAATTGAACTTATCTACGTTTGCCGCATAAATTTTAACATAAACAAAAAATGAAAAAAATTACTTTATCAATTGTTGCGGTTTTAGCATTTGGATTTGCAAATGCACAAGAAGTTAAATTTGGAGTAAAAGGTGGAATCAACCTTTCTACTTTAACAGGAGATATTGAAGATGCTTCTTCAAAAGTTGGTTTCCAAGTTGGTGGTTTCGCTGAAATTAAATTATCTGATAAATTCTCAGTTCAACCAGAGCTTTTGTACTCTGCTCAAGGGGCTAAAGGGTCATATAATGATTTTGACGGAACGGATATTGTTTCTATTGACGTAACTAGTAAATTAGCATACATCAATGTACCAGTTATGGCAAAATATTATGTTGCTGAAAAATTTAGTTTAGAAGCAGGACCTCAAATAGGTTTCCTAGTAAGTGCTAAAGAAAAACATTCTTTTGGAGGTGATTCAGAAGAATTAGATGTTAAAGATGGTTTTAAATCAATTGATTTTGGAGTAAACTTTGGAGCTGGTTACGATTTTACTGAAAATGTTTCTGTTGGAGTTAGATATAACTTAGGTTTGTCTAATATCGCTAAAACTGAAGATGGTGACAGTGCTAAAATTAAAAATAGTGTATTTTCTTTATCAGTTGGATATAGATTCTAATAACTAATTATAGAACACTTGGGGTGTTCTTAAATTTATTTTTTACAATTTTAAAGCCCTTAAATAGTAGTATTTAAGGGCTTTTTTTATTTGAACTGTATAGATATTTGTTATTAGAAGAATTTAGTTTATAGGTTTTTTAAGGTTAATTTTTATTGTTTCAAAAATAAATTTTCCCTCAATAAATTTAGTGAGAAAAGCAGTAATAATCTAGTGTGAATCAATGTTGTGTGCATAAAAGAATAACTAGGTTTTTTTTATTTTTTTATTTTTTAACATGTATTTTTGGAATTTAGATGGGACTTATTTACGTTTGCCGCATAAATTTTAACATAAACAAAAAATGAAAAAAATTACTTTATCTATTATTGCGGTTTTAGCATTTGGGTTTGCAAATGCACAAGATGGTCATTTCAAAGTAGGAGCA
This sequence comes from Flavobacterium sp. TC780, assembly GCF_056783245.1. Taxonomy (NCBI): domain Bacteria; kingdom Pseudomonadati; phylum Bacteroidota; class Flavobacteriia; order Flavobacteriales; family Flavobacteriaceae; genus Flavobacterium; species Flavobacterium sp. TC780. The sequence continues at coordinate 1,429 of NZ_JBXBAV010000051.1, forward strand.
CATGTTGGTTTACCTATGGGAGACATCAAAGATTTTCATTCGGTAAATTTAGGTGTTGATGTTGCTTATTTATGGGAAGTTGCTGATAAATTCAGTGCTGGAGTTACTACAGGTTATTCTACTTATTTGGCTAAATCACACACTTTTTACAATGGTTTTAGTACTGTTAAGATTAAAGGTGATGCCGCAGGTTACATTCCAGTTGCTGGTACAGCGCAATATTCTATTTCAGATAACTTATTTGTAGGTGCAGATTTAGGATATGCAATTTATGCAGGTAGTGGAGATGGAGATGGTGGAGTTATCTATCAGCCAAAATTTGGTTACCAAGCAGAGAAATATGAAGTTTATGCTGGTTACAAAGGAATTTCTGTAGATGGAGGAACATTTTCTTCAATCAACGTAGGATTCAATTATAAATTCTAATTATAGAATTTTAAAAATACAATTTAAAACCCTCTGCTATTGTAGAGGGTTTTTTATGAAACTTAATAAAATAATTAATAGCTATTTATAGAAAATATATATTTACGGGTGATAGCTAAATAATAAAACAATGAAAAAAATTACTTTATCTATTATTGCAGTTTTAGCATTTGGATTCACAAATGCACAAGAAGTTAAATTTGGAGTAAAAGCAGGAATGAAATCTTTCGACTTGGACAGGAGATACAGAAGGAGTCAATTTAAAATCTAAAGTTGGATTTAACGGAGGTGGATTTGTAGCGATACAATTTTCAGAGAAGTTAACCTTACAGCCAGAGGTTTTGTTTTCAACTCAGGGAACAAAAATAGATAATCAGACAGTAGATATAAATGGAGATGGAGCGGTGGATGTAGTAGGTGATGTTTGTTTTAATTTATCTTATATAAATGTTCCAGTAATGGTTAAATATTATCCTGTTAAAGGATTTAATGTTGAAGTAGGGCCACAAATAGGATTTTTAGTTGGGGCAAAGACAGTTACAAAATTACAAGGTTATAGTGGTGAAAACAAAATTGATGTTAAGGAGATTTTTGAATCTATTGATTTTGGAGTTAATTTTGGAGCAGGATATGATTTTACCGAAAATATCTCAGCAGGAGTTAGATATAACTTAGGTTTAGCTAATATTGCGAAAACTAAAGCTGGAGATAATTCTAAAATTAAAAACAGCGTATTTTCTTTGTCAGTTGGATATAAATTTTAATTTTAAAAATCTAAAGAATAATTTAAAACCTTCTGTCACAGCAGAAGGTTTTTTTATGTTTAAAAAATGCTTTCCTTTGTTTTATGAACTGGACTAGGTATATAAAAGATTATCAATCCTATCTTAAGATTGAGCGTGGTTTATCTAAAAATACAATCGAAAATTATGTTTTTGATATAGAGCGATTATGTCTTTTTTTAGCTCAGAATGAAATTGAAATTTCTCCATTGAAAATTAACGAAGAAACAATTGAGCAGTTTATCTATTCAGTGTCCAAAGAAGTAAACGCACGTTCACAGGCTCGTATTATTTCGGGATTGAAGAGTTTTTTTAATTACTTGATTTTCGAAGATTATCGTAATACTAATCCGTTGGAACTTATAGACTCTCCCGAAACAGGAAGGAAATTACCTGATACATTATCAGTTGATGATATTGATAGGCTTATTGCAGCTATCGATTTAAGCTCTAATGAAGGAGAGCGCAATCGAGCGATGCTGGAAACTTTGTACAGTTGCGGACTCCGAGTTTCGGAATTAGTAGCTTTAAAAATATCTGATTTGTTCTTTGAAGAAGGATTTATAAAAATTACTGGTAAAGGAAATAAAGAGCGGTTTGTGCCTATTGGAGAATCTACTCAAAAATATATTTTAATTTATGTGAATTCGGTTCGGCTGCATTTGAATATTAAAAAAGGACATGAAGATACTTTATTTCTTAATAGGAGGGGGAGTCAGTTAACAAGAGCAATGATTTTTACAATCATTAAAGATTTGGCTTTTAAAATAGGTTTAAATAAAAATATAAGCCCGCATACTTTAAGGCACTCGTTTGCAACACATTTGCTTGAAAATGGTGCTGATTTACGGTCAATACAGTTGATGTTGGGACACGAATCAATAACTACTACCGAAATATATGTTCATTTGGATAGAACATATTTAACTCAGGTAATTCACACTTTTCATCCTAGAAAATAAGTTGTTTTTGTTAAAATATTTTATAAGATTTTGTTTTTGTCTTAAAAAAAAATAATATCTTGGAGCTATATTGTTTGTAACAAAGAGAATTTACTCTAATACTTATAATAAGAAATAAAAAACAAGATTTTTATGTTTTTTTAAGGCTTAAATAATAGTATCAACTTTGTTCTGTTTTATAGATAAAATAGTCAGCTTACACAAACACAATTATGGTTTTTGATTTACATGAAGATGAAAATTGTCAGAAGTTGAATAACTTTTACAAGAAATTATTTGCAGAAATTCCTGACTTAATTTTTCAATTTGTTGTTGATATTGATAATACTTATACTTTTCCTTTGGTGAGCAAGTCCATGGAGGAAATATTCGAGCTTCCTACAACTGAATTTTCAAATCGCAGTAAATTTTTTATCTATGGAAGAGTGCATGCAGAAGATCAGCATATGTTTATTAGTACGCTTTCTAAAGCTAGAAAATGCCTAACTCCTTGGGAAGTAGAATTTCGGGTAGTACTGCCAAAGAAAGGAATTCGTTGGCTAAAAGTTTGTTCAAAATCAGAAGGATCTCAAGATGGTCGAGTTAGTTTTTACGGACGAATTTCAGATATAACAGAGGTAAAAGATCAAGAACTAAAATTAAAGCTTTCAGAAGAACGTTTTCAATTTGCTTTAGACGCTTCTACTGTGGGTGTTTGGGATTGGGATATGGTCACCAATAGAGTTTTTTATTCGTCATTGTCTTTGAAGATTTTAGAGTTGCAATCTACAGATATTTTTGATGATCCTGAACGTTGGGATAAAATTGTGCATCCAGATGATTTGCCTAAATATTATTCAGATATTCAAGAACATTTTGATAACAAAGTGCCCTTTTATGAAAATTACCATCGCGTATTAACTTCTAGTGGTAAGTATAAATGGATTTTAGATAGAGGTAAAGTTATTGAAAGAGATTCAAACGGAAAACCATTGCGTGTCTTAGGTACGCATACGGATGTTTCTTATCAGAAAGAAAAAGAATTAGAACTTATAAAAACGATGAAATTGTTTAGTGATCAGAATAGTCGATTGCTTAATTTTTCACATATCGTTTCGCATAATTTAAATACACAAGCGGGAAATATTAAAAGTATTCTTGATTTTATAGATGATGATCATAGTAAAGAAACAATCGATGAAATGTTGGTTCATTTGCGTACAGTTTCTAATGACTTAAATGATACGATTTCTAATTTAACGCAGATTGTTCAGATTCAGAGTAATCTGGATATTGTTATAAAACCACTTAAGCTAAGGTACAGTATAGATAAAACGGTTTCTATAATCAAAGCCTTTAGCGGCAAAAACTAAAACTACTATACTTAATAGTGTGCCAGATTATGTAACAATTAGTTTTAACCCAGCTTACTTTGAAAGTGTTTTGTTGAATTTTACAACCAATGCGATTAAATATGCGCACCCAGATAGAGACCCTGTAATTGAATTTATTTTTGCAATCGAGCCAGATGGTCGAAAGGCTTTAAAAGTTAAAGATAATGGCATTGGAATTGATTTAGGGCTATATGGTGATTTGATATTTGGAATGTATAAAACGTTTCATAAGCATAAAGAAGCTCGTGGAATTGGATTGTATATTACTAAAAATCAGATTGAATCAATGAAAGGAGAGGTTTCTGTAGAAAGCGTCGTTGGTGAAGGTACTACTTTTAAAATTGTTTTTAATGATGATCTGTAGGTTCAGAGTTGCAAAGGTTCTGAGTGGCTGAGTTTTTAAGGCTCAAAGCATGAAAGACGTGATTCGTGATACTCGCAAGCTTGTCTTTGTTAAACAAACTAATAGCTCAAGAACTGATTGCTTGCAAAAATAACACGCCATAAACATAGCCAATAGTTTTAACTGTTGGTGCGTGATGAATTATCGCAATCTGCATCACACGGTTGAAACCGTGAGCTATGATCAAAATAGGATAGAATTTGTAAATGAAAGAAATAATACTCTTTGCTAACTTAGCGTAAATCTTCGCTTTCTTTGCGGTTAATGCGATATGGATCTTGAACTCTTAATGAAAAAAAAGTTTAAAAATGAAAAACTCCTCAATTGAGGAGTTTTTTTATGATATAAGTAAAGAACTTATTTTGCAATATTTACTGCTCTTGTTTCTCGTATTACTGTTACTTTAACCTGACCTGGGTAAGTCATTTCAGTTTGTATTTTTTGTGAGATATCAAATGATAAACTTGCGGCATTGTCATCAGATACTTTTTCGCTTTCTACAATTACACGAAGTTCTCTACCAGCCTGAATCGCATAGGCGTTTTTAACTCCGTTAAATCCGTAAGCTACTTCTTCAAGGTCTTTTAGACGTTGGATGTAAGAATCTAATACTTGTCTTCTTGCGCCTGGTCTTGCACCTGAAATGGCATCACAAACTTGTACAATTGGTGATAATAGTGACTTCATTTCGATTTCGTCGTGATGCGCACCAATTGCGTTACAAACTTCTTCTTTTTCACCATATTTCTCAGCCCATTGCATACCTAATAATGCGTGAGGTAAATCACTTTCAGTATCTGGAACTTTACCAATATCATGTAATAAACCTGCTCTTTTAGCTAGTTTTACGTTCAATCCTAATTCGGCAGCCATAATACCACACAATTTAGATACCTCTCTAGAGTGTTGTAATAAGTTTTGACCATAAGACTAACGGTATTTCATACGTCCAACAACTTTAATTAATTCAGGATGTAGACCATGAATTCCTAAGTCTATAACAGTACGTTTTCCTACCTCAATGATTTCATCATCAATTTGTTTGGCTGTTTTGGCTACAACTTCTTCAATACGTGCTGGGTGAATACGGCCATCAGTAACTAATTTGTGTAAAGCCAAACGAGCAATTTCTCTACGTACAGGATCAAAACAAGAAAGGATGATTGCTTCTGGTGTATCATCTACGATAATCTCAACACCAGTTGCAGCTTCTAGCGCACGGATGTTTCTACCTTCACGTCCAATGATTCTACCTTTTACATCATCCGATTCAATGTTAAATACAGATACACAGTTTTCTACTGCTTCTTCTGTTCCAACTCTTTGAATAGTATTAATGATGATCTTTTTTGCTTCTTGTTGTGCTGTAAGTTTTGCCTCTTCAATAGTATCCTGAATATAAGACATCGAACTACTTTTTGCTTCAGCTTTTAAGCCTTCCATTAGTTGGTTTTTAGCTTCTTCAGCAGAAAGTCCTGAAATTACTTCTAATTGCTGTAATTGACTTTTGTGTAATTTATCAACTTCAGCTTGTTTTTTGTCTAAAACTTCAATTTTAGTATTGTACTCTTGTGTCTTAGCTTCGTATTCATCATTGGTCTTTTTAGCTTTTGATAATTCATTAGAAATTTGAGATTCTTTGTCTCTAACTCTTTTTCTACTTCAGCTACTTTTTTGTCTCTTGCAAGAATTACTTGTTCGTGTTCAGATTTTAATTCAATAAACTTTTCTTTTGCTTGAAGAATTTTATCTTTCTTAATGTTTTCGGCTTCCAGATTAGCGTCTTTTAAAATGGATGCTGCTTCTTTTTTTGAATTTTTGATTAAATTGGAAATATTGCTTTTTTCGATGATTTTGGCTATTCCAAAACCTGCTGCAATACCTATAATTCCTGAAATAATGATCGTTATTATACTGTCCATGTTTGTTAAAATTTATATATAAAAAAGCCTACATTAGGTTGCTTGTATAAACTCGAAAAGACAAGTTTTGAGCTAACTCACTGTTCAAGTTTCCTCGCCGAAGCGTGGCATGCTTTAGTAGTGATGATTTGCTCATTCTAATTTGTTAGTGTTGAGTTTACCAAATATGAACTAATGTAGGCAGTATCTTAGTTTCTGTAAAGAACGTTTAATTTTCGAGATATTGATCTAAAAGGGTATTTAATCTTTTAATTCGTTCGATAGTTTCATCACTATCAATAGCTTTGTCAATTTGTTTTTGCTCTACTTGTGAAGCAAATTGTAATGCACACATGGCTAAAACGTCTTGTTTGTCACAACAGCGTAATTTTTCTTCAAATTGCTTTATCATCACATCAATTTTTTTTCGAAGCGCTTCTAAGGCCTTCTTCCTGAGAGAGATGTACCGTTAAAGGGTAAACTCTGTCTGCGATTGATATTTTAATTTTAAGCTTTTCGTCCATGTTGTTACTAGTCTGATAGTTGTGCTATACAGTGATCAATTTCACGAATTAATGAATTTATTTTAAGCTTTGTATCTCTTTTATTATCGTTACTGCCAAGTAAAGAATTGGCGATTTTGAGTGTTTCGTACTGCTTTTTCAAGCCCTCAATCTCTCCGGACTGTCTTTGTATAGTCTGTTTAGCCTCTATTAATTCTGACTTTAGTTCTTGATTGTTCTTTTCTAAACCTTTTAGCTTCGCAAAAAGTTTTTCAACTTTATATTCAAGAGTATCAATTATTTCGGCAATTACACTCATTACAAATCCTATTCATTACTTAATCATACAAAGTTAGTATTCCTTTTTATTAATGCAATATTTTATCGATTTTTTTCGCATTAAAAATAGCAAATTAATGGAATTCAAGGTATTGTATTTCGTAGTTTTCCTAATTATTTTGCTGACTTTTTTTTATCTTAGCAAAAATGTAAATCATGAAATATTCTGTACTTTTTCTCCTGTTTTGTAATTTTATTTCTGCTCAGACAGATTATCCAAAAGACTATTTTAGACCTCCTTTGGATATTCCGATGCAGCTTTTGGGGAATTTTGGGAACTAAGACCGAATCATTTTCACGCTGGTTTTGATTTGAAAACGAATCAAAGAGAAGGTTTAAATGTGTATGCTGTTGCTGATGGTTATATTCTAGGATTAAAATTTCGACTTTCGGTAATGGGAAAACTTTGTACGTAACCCATCCAAATGGTTATACATCTGTATATGGCATCTGCAAAGTATGGTAGGTTCAATTCAGGATTATGTAAAGAAGACACATTATAAAGAGAAGTCTTTTGAAATTGAAATGTTCTTAAAACCTGGTGAAATGACTGTTACTAAAGGCCAATTAATAGGTTTGTCTGGGAATACTGGATCATCAGAAGGGCCGCATTTGCATTTTGAATTTCGTGATTCAAAACAGAATTTGTTATAATCTATGTTTTTTGGTTTTGATAGAATATTAAAAGACACCAAAAAACCTGTTGTTTCTAATTTATATGTTTATCCGCTTGACGATAAAACGATAGTTAATCAGTCAAAAATACCTTTAATGCTTAACTTGTCGTTGCAAAAAGACGGCACTTATTTGTCTAGCAGTGTAGCTACAAATGGGAAAATTAGGTGCTGCCTCCCTAACAACAGGAGCATGTATTAACCTTAACAATATACGTAACTGAACTAGTAAAAATACATAAAA
>NZ_JBXBAV010000052.1:0-37379 GCF_056783245.1 Flavobacterium sp. TC780
AAGGTTAATACATGCTCCTGTTGTTAGGGAGGCAGCACCTAGTTGTTACAGATGATGGAGGATGTAGTGTTACAATTCCGACTATTACAGTTCCAGATATTATAAGACCAACAGCAACTATTAATAAGAAAGATATTAATTGTTTTGGAAGTGCAACAGGTGAAATTTCGATTACTTTAAACCCTGCTGATTCGCCTTATACAGTATCCTATAGTGTTAATGGCCTTGCTGGTCCATTTAGCACAATTAATCCAATCACAAACTTGGCTGCGGGTGATTATGATGTTGTAGTAAAATATACATATGACAGTGTAGATTGTTTTGATGAATCTAAAATTATTACAATAGCAGGATCAGGATCGGCTTTAACTGCATCTGCTGGAATTGCTGAGTTATCAGGTTGTGGACCAACAGGATTTGAAAAACAAGGTAAAGTTAGAATTACCAATGCTCAAGGAGGAAAACCTTTTCCTGCACCAAAATTATATAAATATAGTTTTGATGGAGGTAATACTTGGCAAGATTCAAATGAAGCGTTCATTAATCCGAGTACAACACCATATACTTTTTATATAAAAGATGCGGCGGATTGTATTTTTCCAATGGAAGGAATTATATTAGAAGAAAAACCTGCTGATCCTACGATTGAGGTTTCAACTCCAACTTTTAATTGTGATGGGACTGCAAATACTACAGTTACAATTACAAATACTGGAGGTGCTAATTATGAGTATGAATATTTACTTAATGGTAATGTTAATCAAAATATCCCACCCAATGTTTTTGTAAATGTACCACCATCAGTTCCAGGTACACCACACAAAATATCTGTAAGATATAAACTAATTTCAGTACCAACATATAGTAGTTTATTAAAAGAAGATTTTGGATCAGGAGCACCAACAACTTCACCAGGTATTGCAAGTACATATTGTTTTAATGATCAAAGAGTCAATGCTCCTTATAAATGTTCAACACGTTCTGTTGAAGATAATCAATACTCTGTAGCAAGCTTCTTTTGGAGAAATGATACAGCATGGTTTCCATTTAAGGATCATACTACAGCTGCTAATGCAAAACCAGATCCACTAGGAAGATATTTATTAGTAAATATTGGAGAAGCTGCTGGAGATTATGGTGTTTTGTATAGTAAACCAATTATTGATGTTATAAAAAACCAACCTATAAAAGTAGATCTAGTTGTTGGTAATTTATTAAATGTAGGGCATTCAGGAGCCGCTCCAATTGTTAGATTTGAATTAGTAGATCAAAACGGAAAAGTTGTTGCAAGAGAAGATACTGGGAAAATTGCCGAAGGTATAAATAAGCCAATAGAACAAAATGGATCCCAATTCATTTAGAGTTAAATCAGGAGATAATGAGAAATTAACATTTGTAATACGATCTGGTAGTAAAGAATATGCAGGTAATGATTTAGTGATTGATGATATTTTTGTTTATCAATTACCAATATCATGTTTAACAACTAAAGATTTTAAAGTAGTTGTTGATCCTAATAAAATATTTACTGCTGAGGTTAAAAATATTGTTAATACAAAATGTAAAGGAAGTAAAGATGGAAGTTTAACTATTATTGCATCCAATTTTAATACTACGAACGGATTTGAATATTCTATTGATGGAGGTATTACTTGGATAAACTCTAAATTAGCAGAAACCATCGTTAATGGTTTAGGCGAAGGCCCTCTTAAGGTTCAAGTTCGTTATGATAAGAATGTAGCAGGATGTAATTTTACTATTGATGCAGAAATTAAATCACCAGCTGCGTTTGAGGTTGATGCGATAGCTACAGCTGCTAAGTGTTCTGTAGGTGCTACAGTAACTGCAAGTGCAAAAGGAGGTACGCCAGGATATATATTTACACTTATAGATTCTGCAACACCACCTAATGTGGTTACTTTTCCAACTAATGGAATATTAACAAATGTTAAACCAGGAACATATACCGTTTCGGGTAAAGATAAAAATGATTGTGTAGATGATAAAGACACGACTTTAGTTATTGCCGATCCAGTAGCTCCAAAAGCAGAAATTACGCAAAATACAGGTTTATGTTTTGACGGAAAAGCAGCAAAAATAACAGTTACTATTTCCGATGGTGTGGCTCCTTATTACTATCAGGTTAAATACAATACAGGAGGATTAGGAGGAAAAGAACCTGTAATAGGTTCATCATTTACTTATGATGCAACAGCAACAGGAGATTACACATTTTTAATTACGGATAGTTTTGGATGTACAGCTACAGCAGTCAGCCAAACCATTAATCCTAAAATTACGGCAGATGCGAATACAACTACTTCATTAACGTGTATCGATCCTAAAGAAGCAGTAATAGAAGTAACAATTAAAGGAGGAACAACTCCGTTTAGTTATATTGTTAAAAATAGTGCAGGCAACCAAGTTGCTAGTGTAGGACCTATTGCAGGTCCAAAATTCACCTATAATACTAAAATTGCAGGTAAATATACTTTTGAGATTACCGATAAAAATAAATGTACAACAACAGCAGAGGGTAATGTAGCTTCTATTACAAACCCAACAGTTACAGCTGTACCAACGAACATTAGTTGTAACGGATTGTCTGATGGTTCAGTAATATTAACTGGTCATGACGGAACAGGTGATTATGAGTTTAGCGATAAACCTACAACAGGATTTACAAGCGTTTCTAAATTTTCAGGTTTAACTTTAGGAAAGCATAAATTTTATGTAAAAGATACTAATGGTTGTACAGGAGAGATAGAAGTTGAGATTACACAACCAGATGTAATAACACCTTCAGTTAATATATCTACACCATATACTTGTGAAACCAAAGCTATAATTACAGCTTCGGCAACAGGAGGCAACGGGACTACTTATACTTATGTATTAAAAATTACCAAAGGCGTTGTTACTACAGTAGTAGCGACAAACAACACAGGTATATTTACAGATTTAACTACTGGTGGAGCTTATTCAGTTACAATTACGGATAGCAAAGGATGTACTATAACTGAAAATGCAGGTACTATTTTGGATTTAGTTCCGATTACCGCCATGGTTATTAAAAATACAGATCTTAAATGTCCATCTAATTTAGTAGATGTTACAATTAAAAGCGTAACAGGAGGAAAAGCAGCATATGAATATTCAATAACTGCACCAGCTGGATTAACAAAAGCTTGGCAGCCAGAGAATATATTCAAAGATTTAGCTCCGGGTACTTATACATTTACAGTAAGAGATGCTAATAAATGTACGTTCTCATTCCCGCATACTATTAAAAAATTAATACCAATAATAATAGATGAAGAAGTAGTAAATAATATTTCTTGTTTAGGAAGTACAGACGGTTCTGCGAAGTTTACTATCAAAGACTTAGGTAATAATGTTCGTTATTCTTATAATATAGATGGAGGAACTGCAGTAACAGATACAACACCTGCTACGGGATCTACTACAATTGTTGTAAATGTTCCTAATTTAGCAGCAGGCGATCATACATTAACGATAACAGATTTAGAAACAAATTGTCCAGTTTCTAAAACTGTGAAAATTTTGGCTCCTGCAGCAGTATTGGCAATAACACCAACAACTGTAACGCCTATGACATGTGATGTTGATGGTAAAGCAGTAGTAAATACAACAGGTGGTTGGGGAACGAATAAATATACCCTTACACAACCTGATGGAACTAAAGTAGGTCCACAAGCATTAAATACTTTTGAAAATTTAACACAAGTTGGAGAGTATACAGTATCTGTAAAAGATTTAAATGGTTGTACAATATCTGATAAATTTACATTGGCAGACAAAGTTAAACCAAAGGCTACAATAGATGTAACTTCAGATCTATGCTATGACAAAACTAATAAAGCAACAATAATTGTTACGCCAGATGTGGTGCCATCACCAACATACGAGTATAAACTTAATACTGGAACTTATCAGTCTTCAGGTACTTTCTCTAATTTGGAGCCAGGAGATTATGTTGTAACTGTTTTAGACAGAGCAACAGGTTGTACATTAGTATTAGCATCTCAACATATTGCAAAACAATTGACTGCAACTGTTAAGGTGGATAAAGATATCGATTGTACAACAAATCCAGATGTGATTATTAAAGGTGAAGTATTTGAAGGTACAACACCTTACACTTACACAGTAACCGTAAACGGAGTTGCAGATCCTATTGTTAAGTCAATAACAGGAAATAAGTTTTCTTATACAAATAATGTAGCTACAACAGCTACAACAGATACGAAATATGTATTTGTAATAAAAGACAAAACAGGTTGTGAAGTAACTTCTACAGTTACTGTAAAACCAAAAACAGATCCGAAATTTACAGCGGTAGCCAATTCAACTATTTTGTGTAATGGGGAGTCTACAGGTTCAATTACTGTAACTATAGACACTGCTTTTGGAGTAGGGCCTTATGTTATCGATGTCTATAATACAACTACTAGTACATCTTATGGAACACAAACTACTGGACTTCCAGCAGGGACTTACACTGTAAAAGTAACAGATGCTAAATCTTGTTTTATTACTAAAACAGCTATTATCAAAGAACCGCTTAAGATTAAATTCGATGCAGAAATAGAAAACATGAAATGTGATGGTCCAGGATTATCTTATGGGTCTATTTCTGTTAAAAATTTGATCGGAGGTTCTAAAGTTGCTGATGTAGGACCACCAATTGTAACTGATGGGCCTTTTACTTACACATTAACGAACAATGTTGGGCAGCCTACTCAAGTAGCTCCACATGCAATTTCAGATGTAAGAGGGGATTATAAATTTACAATTTTAAGTTTTGGTATTTATGAATTAACGGTTACAGATGCTAATAATTGTTCTGTAACAAAAACAATTCCAATGGCTTCTCCACCAGAAGATATGGACATCACTGTTACGGGTGCACCAGTATCATGTACTACTGCAGAATTATTGGTAACTGTAAAACCAGATTTTGTTGGAGGACCATATTATTTTGCATTATATCCAATAGTGTCAGGTTCTACACCACCTTATGAGTATGCCACGAATATGGGGTCTTATCAGCCTGCTATTAATGCAACTGACAACACAAGTCCACAATATCTTCAATCTCTTTTCACTGGCTTGAAACCGGGTGTTACTTATTCATTTATTGTATATGACAAAACAACAGATTGTTATTATTTCAAGCAAGCTGAAAACCCAACAGAAACAGCATCGACTTTAATACCTACAGTTTCATCTAAAAATGTTACTTGTATGGGGAATAAAGATGGAAAAGTTACATTTAAACTTACAGGTTTTAATGCGGCGACAACCGATATAAAATATGAAATTTATAACTCACAAACTAATTTACCATTGGTTCCAGCTAATTCAGAGATAATATCAAAGGCTGTGGCTAGTGTTGATTATGAAGTTCCTACTGTATTAGAACCAGGAACATATTATATTTTATTTACAGAACTTAATAATTTAGGCGTTGCTGTTTGTATAAATGCATCTAAAACTTTTACAATTACGGAATCTCTTACTCCTTTAACATTAGATGCTAATTCAAGTAATAATGCTAATTGTAATCTATTGCAAGGAGTAATCGAAGCTTTTGCAAAAGGAGGAACTACTTTGCCAGCGGTTGTAGCTGTACCAGCAACACCAACTACGCCAGCAATACCAGCTTCACCAGCGGTTCCATATTTGTATCAAATTGTTGTTGATAATGGAGCAATTGGTCAAGACCCAGGATTAGACGTTCCACCTTCTGCAGCATCTTTTGATGTTGCTCCACATCCATCAAACACTTTTAATGTAGAAGCAGGTAACTACTTGGTTTATGTTCGTGATGCTTATGGTTGTATCGCGTTTAAACCTGTAACGGTTGTTAAAGACCCAGAACCAGTAATTGCTGCTGTTATAGATCCAGCTTTCTGTTCAGCTATCGAAGGTAGTTTTGCTATCAATGTAAATATAACTACACTTGGTGTAGGACCATATACCTATACTTTAAATGGTGGTAATGCTGTTGCTATTACAACAACACCAGCATTTACAATATCTGATTTAACTTCAGGGGTATACAAAATTAAAATTAAAGACTTAAATGGTTGTACAAGCAACGAGGTTGAATTAGAAATTTTCAAACCGTTAGACCTTAAAGCTAAATTTACCCTTGATCCTGTTTGTGATATCGCAAACGGTACTATTACTGCAGAAGTTTTTGGAGGTAATACCACTTTAAATAATTTTGAATTTACTTTAAAAAATAATACTACAATAGTTCCTATTCCTGCTGATATAGTACAGGACAATGGTGTTTTCAAAAATCAAGCAGCAGGAAGTTATACTGTTACTGTTGAGGATTTAAGTACTCATTGTAAGAAATCTGTAGATGTTGATATTCCGCTTGCTACAAAAGTAGTTTTAGCAATTGGTGATATTGCAGTGACATTACCTAACTGTATGACTCCGGCAGGACAACCAGATCAAGGGAACGTTAGTAATGGTACAATTAAAGTTAATTTACCAGCTATTAATAATAACCCTGATTATACATACACACTTACATCACTTGATCCAATACAGGACTTCCGGTTGGCACTCCAGTTATACAAAAATCAAATGGTTATTTTACTGGATTAGCTTCAGGAGATTATAATGTTACAGTAAAATCTGAAAGAGGTTGTGACGCAACAGTAAAAGTTACTATTGGCATACCTGTTGAAGTTGTTGCTAGCGCAACTCCAGACCCATTTGAATGTTCTACAGGAAACACTCCTAAAAAAATAAAAGTGACCGTTACAGGTGCTGGAGGAACAGGAAAATTCACTTATAGCAAAGACAATATTACTTATGGAAATGATAATGTATTTTATGTAGATGCAGACAAAGCTACCCAAAACGTAACATATTACGTTAAGGATGAAAATGATTGTATTGATGGCGTAACTATCCCAATTGCTCCATTCCCAAGTTTAATTTCTGCGGATGTAACTTTTGGTGCAGATATGGATTGTGAAAACAAGAAACAAGTAATGGATGTTGTTATTACAGGAGGAACAAATACTCCAAAACAATTTACATACCAAGTGTATCAAGATGGAACTCTTATTCCAGGAAGTTTAACAACCGTTACTGGTAATACATTTACTTATGATGCACAAACAGCAGGTAGCTATTATGAATTCGAAATATTCGATAATAATACAGGTTGTAGTATAAAATCAGTTGTTCAACCAGTTCCATTATTCAATAATCTAAAAGTAACTGCTTTTGCATCAACACAAGTTGGATGTAAAACAGATAGTACAGGAAAAATAACTATCAATGTTACTGGATATACTGGAGCATATACTTATGAAGTTTTCGACGGAGCTACTTCAGTATTAACAGGAAATGGAGATACGACTCTAGGTTCAACAAGTTACTGCTGGGTTACCAGCAGGAAATAACTATACAGTTGTAGTTAAAGAAACAGGATTCCCTAAGTGTTCTGAAACATCAACAGTAGTTATAATTACTGAGCCAGATGAAAAATTAACCATAGAAACGATTACAAATGTGCCTAAAAATTGTAATACTACAGGTGCTGTAGTTACGGTTACTTCTGTTAAAGGAGGTACACCAGACTATAAATATGCATTTGTTGAAGATGGATTATCTCCAGCAGGAAAGTATACCGATGTCAATACGGCTACACTTGATCCAGCAGATAATACTAAGTGGGATGTTTGGGTTATCGATAGAAATGGTTGCCCTATTAAAGAAAGTATAGTAATTGGTACAGACCCAGTTCCATCAAATATCAAGGCTACAGTTGGAACTCAGTGTTTCGATCTTTTGACAAATGGAGAATATATTATTACTGTTACTGCTGATGGAGTTGGACCTTTTGAATATGGTTTGGATAAAGACAATTTTACAACAAACAATAAATTAATAGTAAAATCACCGGGTACATATCCAGTATATGTAAGAGACGCTAACGGTTGTGTTACTGAAGCTCTTGCTGCATTTACAATTTTAGATCCATTAGGATTATCTGCTGAAATTACAACTTATCCAACTTGTAATGGAGCTGATGGAGAAATAACTTTAACAGGTTCAGGTGGTTCAGGAGGCCTTAATTATGAGTATAGTAAAGATAACACAACATATTATTCTAATCCTTTACTTAAAGAGTATGTATTTACAGGTTATGCACCAGGTAACTATACATTTTATGTAAGAGATAAGGTAACATTGTGTACTAAATCTATCCCAGTTGTAGTCCCTACAGCAGCAGTTGTTACTATTGTAGATGCTGATTTAACACCAACTCCAGTTACTTGTTTTGATGGAAAAGATGGTACTATAACAGTTACTTTAGATGCAAGTAATAATAACCCTGATTATAAATTTACTTTAACAGGTACTGATTATAATAACAATCCTATTTCTAGACCAGAACAAAAAGAACCGACATTCAGTAATTTACCAGCAGGTAAATATACAGTATCAGTTATGTCAGGTAGAAATTGTCCGGGTTCAGCAAAAACTGAAATTATACAACCAAGCTTAATAGTTGTGACTCCAAATGTTATACAATTTACTTGTAATGCAGGTGTAAATACTCCAAAATCTGCTACAATAGTGGTAACTGCAACAGGAGGAACATCAATTGCTGGTAAGTATAAATATGTATTTATCAAAAAAGGGGCATTACCACAAGATAACATAATTCTTCAGTCGGGAGAAGATAATATTTATTTAGAGACTAATCCAGCAGGAGGTTCTTATATTATAGAAGTTTCAGATGGTAATAGTTGTCCAATGCTTACTACTAACGACGTGATTATTAAACCATTTATGAGTATCGATGATATTGTTATTACGGTGGTTGATGTAATTACATGTACTAATAATGGTGAGAATATAAAAGTTGTACCAACTATAAAAGGAATTGGAGTATTGCCAGCTTTGGAGTTTACTCTCCGAGATGCTAATGATTTCGTCCTAGAAAAGAATACAACAGGTTTATTTAATAATTTACCAGTAGGAGAATACATGATTACTGTTGAAAATCTTGATACTAATTGTAGTTTGCAAAGACCTTATAGAGTGTATGAGTCAAATACGTTCAAGTTAGTAGCTAGTAATGTGGTTAATGTTACTTGTTATGATGCAGCAAACGGAAGCATTGATTTCACTTTAGTTGATACTAAAGGGACTCCTTCTGTTCTTCTTAATGGATTTGATTATGTAATTACTAGCCCAGTACTTTTAACTCCTTTAAAAGCTACTAGTCCAAATTTAGGACCGCTCACGATTGATAATTTAAAAGCAGGATTATATAAAATTTCAGCGACATTAAAAGATTCACCTTTCTGTACTGTAGATGCTGAGTTTACTATTGCAGG
This sequence comes from Flavobacterium sp. TC780, assembly GCF_056783245.1. NCBI lineage: Bacteria > Pseudomonadati > Bacteroidota > Flavobacteriia > Flavobacteriales > Flavobacteriaceae > Flavobacterium > Flavobacterium sp. TC780. The sequence continues at coordinate 9,405 of NZ_JBXBAV010000052.1, forward strand.
ACCATTGACGCCATTAGTACTTGATGTACAACATACAGCTATTACATGCGAAGCAAATAATAATGGATTAATAAAAGCCTCAGCTTCGGGGGGATGGTCAGGAGGATACGAATACCAATTGGAGTTAAAATCTGCTCCTGGGGTAGCAGTAGGACCTTGGTCATGGTCTGCGAATTCAACTTTCCGAGATTTAACGGCTGGAGATTATGTTGTAAAAGTTAGAGATACTGGTAAATGTGAGGTTTCTGATGATATGCCTTTAGCAATTCCAACGCCAATTGCAGCTACAATTAGCACAGATAAAGCATTGTTAAATTGTTTTGGAGATAATGGCGCAACTATTACAGTAGATGCAACTACTGGAGGTTCAGGTAAGTATTTATATACATTAGTAGCAACATATCCTGATGGAGTGGTAACTAAAAATGGACCACAAATATCTACAGTGTTTACAGGATTAAAAGCTGGAAGCTATATGGTTATTGTTACTGATGATTGGAAGTGTACAGGTAATTCTACTAATACAATTGTAATCAATGAGCCGCCAATCGTTAAAGCTTCTTTAGGAATTAAGACTGACGAAGGCTGTTTTAGATTACCAGAGCTTACACTTACAGCAACAGGAGGCACAGGACCGTACAAATATGGTACAGATGGAGTGAATTTCCCTATTTCTTTCCCTCTTAACAGCTCTTCGACAACTATTGTATTGCCAGCTACAACAGTAGCTACGACATATAAATATTTTGTACAAGATGCATTAGGTTGTATTAGCTATGCAACTGTAATTGATTTTTCACCTGTTCCAGCTTTAGTTTTCACTAGTGTTGTCGATTACGATATCCATTGTAAAGGATCAAGTACAGGTAGTATATATGCAACAGCTACAGGAGGTTTAGGTAACTATGTTTATACCTTGTTAGATGCAGGTAAAAACCCAGTTTCGCCTCTGCCAACGCAAAATAAACCAGGTCGATTTGAAAATCTTTCACAAGGAGATTATTTTGTAAAAGTAGTTAGTGATGATTGTAGTACTATTTCATTACCGGTTTCAATTACAGAGCCACCAACAAGTATAGTAGCCAATGCTGTTCCTACAGATTTAACATGTAATGGATCAGACAACGGAAAAATTACTGTTATCGCAGAAGGTGGTACAGGAGTGTTGAGATATGCAATTTCACCAGATTTTAGACAATTCTTTGAATCAAATGTTTTTGATAATTTAGAACCAGGATTCTATGATATATTAATTCAGGATGAAAACGGATGTGAATTCGTAATCAAAAAAGTGGAAATCAAACAACCAGATATCCTAAGTCTTACTTTAGTACCAAATAGCATATTACCAGAATTCTGTGATGGAGATAAAGATGGAGCATTTAGTATCGAAATTGTTGGAGGAACAGCTCCTTACAGAGTAATTCTAGACAATAGAGATGGTACATATGAACAATTAACAACAGCAGACCATACGTTCTCTAACTTAGTAGGAGGTACACATATTGTTTATGTTTTGGATGCAAATAATTGTACTGCAGAACTTGAAATTGTAACACCAGATTCAGTTAAGCTTTTGCCTACGGCTAAGGTCAATACGGATTGTGTGAATAATTTAGGAGCAAATTTTGTAACAATTACAATTGATGCAACAAATACCAATGCATCAGATATTGATTATGCGTTAGATGGTAGTACAACGTATCAGGATAGTAATGTATTTGTAAATGTTGCCCCAGGTAGACATACAGTTACAGCAAGACATACAAATGGTTGTGAACAAACAACATTACCATTTATTATTGAAGTTCTTCAACCGTTAACATTAACGTTAGCAGATGGTGGATTAAATGAAATTGTTGCAACAGCTACAGGTGGTGGTGGAGATTACCAATACACACTAGATGGAGAGCCTTATGGATCAGTTAATAAATTCATTATTTACAAATCAGGAACGTACACCGTTACTGTAACAGATAAAAATGGATGTACAGCTACAGCTACAAGATATTTCGAATATATTGATGTATGTATTCCAAATCACTTTACTCCTAATGGAGATGGTATAAATGATACTTCGGGCGCCAGGATGTACAATCAATTACAAAGATTTAACATTCGATATCTTTGATAGATACGGTCGTGTAATTTGTAAGTACAAGTTGGGTCAAAAATGGGACGGAAGATACAATGGTGCCGAATTGCCATCTGGTGATTATTGGTACGTATTGAAACTCAATGACAATAAAGATGACAGAGAGTTTGTTGGACATTTCACCCTATACAGGTAACTAATAACAAAGTAATTATGTTATCTAAAATTAAAAATACAATGAAAAAAATTATCATATCATTTCTACTTATGGCTGTAACATCAGGTTACAGCCAGGAGTTAAATTTGCCAGTTTTTACGCAGTACCTAGCCGATAACCCATTTGTAGTTTCTTCAACATTTGCAGGTATTGGTGATAACTTAAGAATACGTGCCAATGGTTTAACACAATGGGTAGGTATTAAGGATGCACCAGAGAATCAATCGCTTTATGCTGATTTCAGAATTTTGGATCGTTCAGGAGTGGGAATCTCACTTTATAACAATAAGAATGGTTATACAAGACAAACAGGAGCCAAAATATCATTTGCGCATCACTTGATTTTGGATTATTATTCAAAACAATACCTGTCATTTGGTATTTCGTATAATATCAATAATTTTAAAATTAATATAAACGAGTTCTCACCAACATATGAAAATCCACTTCCGGATCCAAGTATTACCGATAATCGATTTGTTTCTAATAACAACTTTGATGTAGGTATTTTGTACCGTAATAAGTCGTTTTACTTAAGTCTTAACGCAAGTAACATCTTGAACAAGGAAATAGATAGATTTGACGGAATAGAGCCTAATTTGCTTCGAAATTATCAAGTATATACAGGATACGTTTTTAGAGGAGCCGAAAATAACCGAATAGAGTTCGAACCATCTGTTTACTACCAGATTTTTGCTAGTGATCAACGTTCGAGTACCGATTTCAACTTTAAATTCAGACAATACAACCGTTATGAAGATTACTACTGGTTAGGAGTTTCGTATCGATTCTTGAACGATCAGTTTTTTCAGCCTTTAATGGTTGGACCAATGGCAGGTTTCAAGAAGTCAAATTTTTATTTTGGATATTCTTACCAAGCATCGCTTAACCGTATCGGAGCCTATAATTCAGGAACACATGTCGTAACTATAGGATTCGATTTCCTTCAGGCAATTAGTAATTGTCCATGTACACAAAATCCGGTTCATGATTAATAATTAATCTAGCTATTTTTAGAGATTTGTGTTTAATTTAAAATAATTATGGAATTACAACGTTTTCGTTTATAGAAACCCACGTTTTTTATTTTTATCGAATTTATTACTAAGTTAAAAGTTCTATATTTGTTATTCTTTCAAAAAAACTAAAAAACTTACCTTAATGAAAACTTTAAAAGATTTTAATTTTAAGAATAAAAAAGCAATAATCCGTGTTGATTTTAATGTACCATTAGATGAAAATTTTAATGTAACAGATGCAACTCGTATAGAAGCAGCAAAGCCTACAATTGATACAATTTTAGCACAAGGAGGAAGCGTGATTTTAATGTCACACTTAGGAAGACCAAAAGGAGTTGAAGAAAAATACTCTTTAAAACATATTTTAAAAACAGCTTCAGAGATCTTAGGAGTACCAGTACAGTTTGCTGCAAATTGTGTTGGTGATATTGCTAAAGATGCTGCTGCTAATTTAAAACCAGGCGAAGTATTATTACTAGAAAATTTACGTTTTCATGCCGAAGAAGAAGCAGGAGATGTTGCTTTTGCAAAAGAATTAGCATCATTAGGAGATATCTATGTAAACGATGCATTCGGAACAGCACATAGAGCTCATGCTTCAACAACAATAATTGCCCAATTTTTTCCTAACGAAAAATGTTTCGGAACATTATTGGCCAAAGAAATAGAGAGCTTAAATAAAGTACTTAAAAATAGTGAAAAACCAGTTACAGCAGTTCTGGGAGGATCTAAAGTTTCTTCGAAAATTACGGTTATCGAAAACATTTTAGACAAAGTAGACCATATGATTATTGGAGGAGGAATGACATTTACCTTCATTAAAGCACAAGGTGGTAAAGTTGGAAATTCTATTTGTGAAGATGACAAATTAGAATTAGCACTTGAAATTTTGAGATTGGCTAAAGAAAAAGGAGTTCAAATTCATATTCCAGTTGATGTTATTGCTGCAGATGATTTCTCAAATACAGCAAATACACAAATAGTAGATGTATCTGCAATTCCTGATGGATGGCAAGGTCTGGATGCAGGTCCTAAATCATTAGCAAACTTTGAAAAAGTAATCATGGATTCAAAAACGATCTTATGGAATGGACCATTAGGAGTTTTCGAAATGGAATCTTTTGCTAAAGGAACCATCGCTTTAGGAGATTACATTGCCGCATCAACTGCAAATGGAGCTTTCTCACTAGTAGGAGGAGGAGATTCAGTAGCAGCTGTGAAACAATTTGGTTTCGAAGATAAAATGAGTTATGTATCTACCGGAGGTGGAGCAATGTTAGAAATGTTAGAAGGTAAAGTTTTACCTGGAATAGCAGCTATTTTAGACTAACTACCTCATTTTTAACACTTTTTAAAGAGTATTTTAGTTTGTAGTTATTAAGTTTGCAAATAATGGCATTATAATTGTTTGAAATATAGCCAGTAGAAATATACATTATGATTGTAAAAAATACCACATTATCAGTACTCCTGTTATCCACAATGGGCTTGTTTGCACAAGAAGTTGCACAAACAAATACCGTTGTAAAACCGGAAATCAAAATTTCATATTTAGATTCAGTTAAGAAATCATTCGTAAAAGACGACTATGCAATTCGCGTAGATAGTCTCTGGATGAAGGAACTAGTGAGTTTAGATATTTACGAAGATTTATCAAAAGATATCCAAACAATAAATACAGATACAAAGGTAGATTATGAATTGCCAACCGAGTTGCTAAAACAACGTCTTCAGGCAATGAATGAAAAATCACCCTTTAATATTCAGTATAATCAAGGGTTGGAAAATATTATAAAGTCGTTCTTAAAAAATCGTAAAAAATCATTTTCTCGATTAATGGCTTTATCAGAGTATTATTTTCCAATGTTCGAAGAAGCATTTGCCAAGCAAAATGTTCCTTTAGAAATAAAATATTTAGCCGTTGTAGAATCTGCTTTAAACCCTAAAGCAGTTTCTAAAATGGGTGCAACAGGGCTTTGGCAGTTTATGTACCATACAGGTAAACAATATAATCTAAAAATAGATTCGTTTATTGATGAGCGTAGCGATCCTTTAAAAGCTTCAACTGCAGCAGCCGATTATATGTCAAAGATGTATAAAATTTTTGGCGATTGGGAACTAGTTTTAGCATCATATAACTCAGGTCCTGGAAATGTATCAAAAGCGATTCGTCGTTCAGGAGGAAAACAAACCTATTGGGAGATTCGCAATCACTTGCCAAAAGAAACACAAGGGTATGTTCCAGCTTTTTTAGCAACAATGTATCTTTATGAATACCATAAAGAACATGGCATAGTTCCAGATAGAGCGGTTGTACAGCATTTTGAAACAGACACAATTCGAATTAAAGAGAAAATGACCTTTAGGCAAATCTCAAATTTATTGGATGTTCCCGAAGCACAATTACAGTTATTAAACCCTTCATACAAACTTAATTTAGTTCCGTTTTATCAAGATGAAGAGCATTTCTTGAGATTACCAAAAGAAAAAGCTGCCGTATTTGCCTCTAATGAAGATAAAATTTATGCATATCTTGATCATGAATCAAATTCAAAAATAAATCAAGTTCAAACATTAATTGCTACAACTAAGGCGACTTCACCTAAATCAACTCAAACAGTTGTTTCAAAAACACAACTATATAAAGTTCGTTCAGGAGATAATTTAGGTTCAATAGCAAGTAAATACAATGTTTCGATTGTACAATTAAAGAAATGGAATAATCTAAAGAGTAATTCAATTGCTCTTGGAAGAAATTTGAAAATTATTTCGGAAAGTAAAATTATTAAGAAAGACATTAACGAAGTAAAATTAGCTCCAGCTGTAGATAAAAAACGTACAGAAGAAGCAATTGCTAGTGTTGACGATAAAAATACTAAAGAAGCACCGTCACTTTACGTAGTGCAAGCAGGAGATAACTTAAGCAGTATTGCAAAGAAACTTAATGTTTCGTTATCTGACTTAAAAGAATGGAACGGATTAAATGCAGAGAATATGGATATGATAGCTTCAATGAAAAAGCTAGTAATCCATTCAAAAGCAGAAGAATCAGATGAGACTCCTGAAATAATAGTAGCATCAAACAACATTGATACTTTCAAGAAAAAATCAGCAGCTGTAAAAAACAGTGGAGTAGATTATTATGTTAAAAAAGGAGATTCGTTGTATAGCATCGCTAAAAAATATCCAGGAGTAACAATCTCAGATATTAAAAAATGGAATGATATTGAAAACGGAGATATTAAACCCGGAATGAAACTCAAAATAAACGGATAATCAAAAATTGTATATAAATTTGGGTTTTATTTCAGAACTTAACTAAAAATTAAAAATGAATAAAACCCATTTTTTATTGCTTATAATCCTATTTTTGTTTTTCTCATGTCTTAAAAAGAATGAGAAGATACATCAGCACAAGAATAGCAGTAAGATAAACACAATCTCGATTATCATAGATGATCAGTTGTGGTATGGAGAGGTAGGAGATAGTATCCGAAATAAATTTGCTTCACCAGTAGTTGGACTCATCCAAGAAGAGCCATTATTTACCATAAATCAATATCCAGCCAAGTTATTAGAAGGTTTTATGACCGATGGGCGAAATATTATAGTGGTTAAAAAAACGAATGTCACTAAATTCGAAATCACAAAAAATGTATACACATCACCTCAGAATGTGTTTCGAATATCTGGAAAATCGAGTTTCGGATATTATAAATGCCTTTGAAATTCATACACCACAGATTATTCGAATTATTAGAGAAACTGAAATTGCTGAATGTCAAAGAATCAACAGTAAATCATTGTTGAATCCTGCAATCCTTAATAATAAGTTTCACATAAAGTTAGATGTTCCAACAGGATATAATTACGTATTGCATAAACGTAATTTTATTTGGCTGAAAAAAGAAATGGTAAGCGGAAGCACAAGTTTACTCATCTATCAAGTTCCAATAAATAATATTACCAAAAACTCTGATATTGTTGGTAATATTGTTAGAATGCGAGATTCAGTAGGAAGGTATATTAAAGGCAGAGAACCAAATACCCGAATGATCACTGAAGAAGCCTATGCACCCTATTTTTCTAAAATTAGTATCGATGGAAAAAATGCATTTGAAACCAAAGGAACCTGGGATTTAAGAAATGATTTCATGACTGGGCCATTTATTAATTATGCAATTATTGATAAAGCTTATAATCGAATATTGGTTCTGGAAGGGTTTTGTTATTCTCCTTCTCATGAAGAACGAGATTCAATGTTAGAGCTTGAAGCCATTATAAAATCGGTTAAAATTAACAACCGATAATATTCGTTATTATAAAATCAGATTATACTATTACAGATGAAACCAATTTGGAAAATTAAGCCGTTTGAGGCTTTAACTGTTCATGAATTATATGATACCCTCAAATTAAGAAGTGAAGTCTTTGTCGTGGAACAAAACTGTGTCTATTTAGATATTGATGGGAAAGATAAACTTGCTTTGCACCTAATGGGCGAGTATGAAGGTAAAATTGTGGCACATGCACGACTTTTTGATGCAGGAATTAGTTTTGATAATGCTTCAATAGGAAGAGTTGTTGTAAGTTCTGGTTATCGTGATAAAAAATGGGGACATGATTTAATGACAGAAGCAATAGAAGCAATTAAAAGCCATTTTGGTAAAACTGATATCACAATTGGAGCGCAATTATATTTGAAAAAATTCTACGAAAGCCATGGTTTTATACAAACCAGTGAAATGTATCTGGAAGACGATATTCCGCATATTGAAATGATTAAAAGTTAATTACTAATATTTTTTTGGCTTTGTCCAAACATTCAAATTAAATAGCTGATTAGTAAAAATGACATTTATAGGATATATTTGTTTCTGTAAGAATATAGAAACAATTTAAATTTGATAAATGAGCATGCTTAGATATTTTATAATAGCTTCATTTTCGTGTTTTGTTATGCATGCACAAAGCGGAGAAGATTTCCATTTGCAAAAAGCGCGGTTTGATAAAATATCCCTAAAGACAAAGAAGGATACAATTGTGTTTTTGATGTCTAAAAGTGAATCTAAAGTGCCAAAACCAACAATTTTATTTGTTCAGGGTTCCTTGCCTTTACCAGTAATTTTTTATGATCAAGAAGTATCTAATTCTCTGATTCCGTTTAGTATTAAAGAGTATTCTGAAAAATTTAATTTTATCATTATTGCAAGAAAAGGAATTCCTTTAATCGGCAGTTACGATAAAGATGCAAACGGTTATCTTGATGCAAACGGAGAAGTACCTCTAGAGTATTTAAAAAACAATAATTTAGGATACAGAGTTAGTCAGGTACAATCGGTTATAAACTATTTATATGATGATAAAAGGGTCATAAAAGATTCCATCTTTGTTATCGGACATTCTGAAGGTTACAGAGTAGCGTGTAAACTAGCAAAGAGCAATACAAAAATTGCAAAACTAGTTTGTATGTCGGCAGATCCTTTTAATAGAGTAACTGAAAGCATTTTGCGTGAGAGAGTTAAGGGCTTTGGAACAAATAATGACGAAGCTTCTCAATTAGAAATTGATAATTTAATCGATGTTTATAAAAACATTCCAGTAAGTAAGATAACGTATAAGGATGATATAGATTTTAATAACTGGTTGAGTTATAACGAACATATGAGTTATGAGAGCCTACGAAAATTTAAAAATCCAATATTGGTTGTGTATGGATCGGCCGATATAGGTTCAGCACACAATGATTTACTACCTTTCTTATTACCAAAAAGTAATATAAAACTCAAAGCTTATCCTAACTACAGCCATAATTATGAAAAGAAAGAATTTGATGTTAACGGAAATCCTTTAGAGGATAGCTATCATTGGGATGAAGTATTTAAAGATGTAGTTAATTGGCTCACTTTATAATGATGAAAATTAATTAGTTAGTATAATTAATTTTAAGGTATAGACTTGTACTTCCAAAAAAAAAAATGCAAAAAGAAAAACATTCCTTTTTGCATTTTTTTATAAAATCTGTTTTTATTGAATTACATCTTTAAGATAGATTTATATTCTGTTTGATTGTTTAAAACGCCAACAGCCTTTTTAATCTCTGAGTTGTTTTTAATGTAGTATTGGTACAAACCTTCTTGGTATTGGTATCTTTTTATCAACTCTTCCAGAATTAGATTTTTGATTTCTTTTTGGTTCTTGTCAAGCAAAGTAGTTTCGCTTTTTTCAAGAGCATTCAATAATTGCTGATATTCAGAAGTAATAGTTTCGTCTATTTTTTCTTTTTTAGCTGCAGCCAAAGTATTCTTTAGTGCTACTTCAGTTTCGGTATCAAAAGTAATTTTATTAGTTTTTAGAAACTGTTTAAAGCTACTATAATCAGCATCCGTTAGAGTAGGAATCTGAGTTCCAAGATTTGGATTCTTGTAATAATAGCTAGTAGCATAGTCAAAAATACCATCGTTTTTTAATAAAGCGTTGGTAATAGCACTTAATTTAGTTTCGTCTAATTCGATATCAGGCATAACTCCACCACCGTCATAAACAGTTCTTCCTTTTCTAGTTTTAAAAGCATTAAAGTTTTTGGCATCTGTTTTTGTAGCAATACCATTTTTGTCTTTATGCGCATAATCCAGTGCCTGAATGCAGCGGCCAGAAGGAGTGTAGTAACGAGAAATGGTAACTTTTAACTGAGTCCCGTAAGTAAGATCAACAGAACGTTGCACGAGACCCTTACCAAAACTGCGACTTCCAAGAACAACAGCGCGGTCTAAATCTTGTAATGCTCCCGAAACAATCTCAGATGCCGAAGCACTTTTTCCGTTAACTAAAATTGCCAATGGAATTTGTGTATCTATAGGCTCTTTGGTTGTTTTGTAGGTATTGTTATGTTTTTCGATTCTTGATTTTGTAGTTACAATAACTTCATTCTTCGGAACAAAAAGATTGCAAATATTTACAGCTTCATTAAGAAGCCCACCAGGATTTCCTCTTAAATCCAAAACAATCTGAGTAGCGCCATCGCGCTTAAGCTGTTCTAATGCATTTTGAGTTTCGGCAGAAGCTTTACGGCTAAAATGAGCCAAAACAATATAGCCAGTTTTAGCATCTATCATTCCAAAGAAAGGAACCGATTTAATATCAATTTCATTCAGAATAATATCAGTAGTATTTGTTTTTCCCTGACGTAGATATTTAATGGCAATTTTGGTGTTTTTAGCACCTTTAAGTAATTGTGAAGCATCGTCTTTAAAATCAGCAATTAATACATCACCAATCTGAATAATTTCATCGCCAGCTTTAAGTCCAGCTTTATCAGCAGGATAATCTTTGTAAGGTTCTTTTATAATTAATCTGTCGGCTTTGCGGGTAATCAAAGCTCCAATTCCAGTGTACTCCCCAGTATTGTTGATTTTAAAATTAATGACATCTTGTTCATTAAAATAAACGGTGTAAGGATCTAAACTGCCCAACATGCTCTTAATGGCTTTGTCCATTAAATCACCAGGATTGGTTTCGTCTACATAATTGGTGTTAACAGCTTTAAATAAGGTTGTGAAGATTTCTATTTGTTTGGCAATTTCAAAGAAGTCATCTTTGAAACTGGTTCCAATGAATAAAAATGCAGCTGCAACAATAGGAATTATAATATATTTTTTGAAAAACGTGACCATGTTTGTGATTTATCTTAAATTTCAGAGTACTAAAATAAGAATAATTCAGTAACATTAACGTGAGTCTGTAGCGAAAGACGTTTTACAATGTCAAAAGTTATTGAATAGCGTCGTTTTGTAAATCAGTTTTGGCTTCAGGAGTAGGATTTGGTTTTATTTGAAGTACGAATTTTTCAAACAATTGAATTGTTTTGGTATTGATTTCGTTATAAGACAACCTGTCTTTTGTTGGTAAAAGAGCATAAATGAATAGGGTTTGTCTAAATTATCAAGTAAAATGTGTTTGTTTAGTCGGTAGGTTTCACGTAAAACTCGTTTGAAGTAATTGCGGTCAACAGCTTTTTTCGAAGTATTTTTTGGATACCGAAACTCCCATTTTTATTTTCTCATCTTGCTTAATATCACCCGAATAATAAACTAATCGCAACGGATATTTAGAAACTGATTTTCCTTCAGAAAATAGTAGTCCAATTGTTGTTTTGCTTTTTAGGCGTTCGTTTTTTGGGTAAGTAAAGTTCATCTTTTAATTTAGGAAAATACTGTGAATTATGCAACAAAGGTACAATTTAACAACTAACCTATTATTATTTGCGATTTAATTAGCGCTAAAAATATATTTATTACTTTTGCAGCTAATTTTTTAAGCATGCAAAAACTAATTTCGTACCCTATATCCGTCGTTTATTATTTGTGTTTTGGCTTCTGTCTAGCAATTTTCCATCCGATTCAATGGGTTTGTCTTAATGTTTTTGGTTACCAAGCACATAAAAAGAGTGTTGATTATCTTAATTTCTTTTTGATAAAATGCACAAATCTTATAGGTACAACTTATAAATTTGAGAATAGAGAACTGATTCCTGAGGGGGTTCCTATTATTTTTGTTTCAAATCACCAAAGCATGTACGATATTGTGGCAATGATTTGGTATTTACGCCGTTTTCATTGTAAATTTGTAAGTAAGAAGGAGTTAGGTTCAGGGATACCAAGTGTATCATATAATTTGCGTCATGGAGGTTCTGTCCTAATTGATAGAAAAGACCCTAAACAAGCCATTCCAACAATTAAAGGATTGTCTGAATATATAGAAAAACACAAACGTTCTGCTGTAATTTTCCCTGAAGGCACTCGAAGTAAAACTGGTAAGCCTAAGGAATTTGCACAAAGTGGTTTGAAAATATTATGCAAATATGCACCATCAGCATATGTTGTACCTGTCAGTATTAATAACTCATGGAAAATGGTAAAATTTGGCTTTTTTCCCGTGGGTTTAGGAAATCACCTTACCTTTACCATTCATAAACCGTTGGCAGTGAAAGATTATGATTTTGCAACGATAATGGAGAAGTCGGAAAAGGCTGTAGTAGAAGGAATTAAAATTTAAATTATATAAAATGTCAATAAAAAACATTCGATTAGAAGTAATGCAGTTTTTGGAGAAAAACGTCGACAGCTTCGTTGAACAGTATTTAATCCCTGTTGAAAAGATTTGGCAGCCGTCAGATTTTTTACCTAATTCTGAAAAAGATACTTTTTTTGAAGAAGTAAAAGAACTACGTGAAATAGCCAAAGATTTACCATATGATTTTTGGGTAACTTTAGTAGGAGATACCATTACTGAAGAGGCTTTGCCTACTTATGAATCATGGTTAATGGATGTAGAAGGCATCAATCAAGTTGAAAATGGTGGAAATGGATGGTCTAAATGGATCAGACAATGGACAGGTGAAGAAAACCGTCATGGTGATTTACTAAACAAATATTTGTATTTGTCTGGTCGTGTAAACATGCGCGAAATAGAAATGACTACTCAGCATTTAATCAACGATGGTTTTGATATCGGAACTGGAACAGATCCATATAAAAACTTTGTATATACTAGTTTTCAGGAGCTTGCAACTTATGTTTCGCATAACAGAGTGGCACAAATGGCTAAGAAATATGGAGATAACAAATTGTCTAAAATGTGTAAAATGATTGCTGGTGACGAAATGCGTCATCATCATGCATATAGCGAATTTGTTACACGTATTTTTCAAGTAGATCCTAGCGAAATGATGCTTGCTTTTCAATATATGATGAAAGCAAAAATCGTTATGCCTGCACACTTCTTGAGAGAATCAGGACAAAAAATAAGCTCAGCTTTCGAACAATTTTCAGATTCAGCACAGCGTATTGGTGTTTACACTGCTAGTGATTATGTTGATATCATGCAAAAATTAATTGACAAATGGGAAATCGATAAAATAGGAGGACTTACAGATGAAGCTGAGAAAGCCCGTGATTATTTGATGAAATTACCAGGAAGAATGGCTAAGATTTCTGAAAGATTAGTTATCCCTCAAGAATCACATATCTTTAAATGGGTAGAACCAGCAAGACTTTAAATTTAAGATTTCCGAGTTTAGATTTAAAATTTAAAATTGAATTTTGACTTTGAAACTGAACTTTGAAAAAAATATAAATAGTTATGTTGATTGTTAAGGTTTTCAGGACTTTGACAATCAACATTTTTTGTTTAAAATGAGGATTTAGAGCTAAACTATTCTATTTAAATCCGCTTAATCAATAAAATCTGTTTGCTTTTTTTAGTTTTGCAGAGAAGCATTAATAAATACATGAATATGAATAATTCTGAATTAATAAACAAAACAATCACTTTTGTAAAAGAAAAGCTAAATGATGCCGAAGGAGGGCATGATTGGTTTCATATTGAACGAGTATATAAAAATGCACTTTTAATTGCTAAAAACACTCCTTGTGACAGCACAGTGGTAAAATTAGGAGCTTTGTTGCATGATATCGCCGATAGTAAGTTTCATAATGGAGATGAGACTATCGGACCCAGAACTGCGCGTTTGTTTCTGGAATCAGAACATGCCCCTGAAGAGATCATAGCACATGTCGTAAAGATTATCGAAAACATATCTTACAAAGGAGGTAATTTTGAGAAAAAATTTACTTCTATAGAGTTAGATATTGTGCAAGATGCAGACCGTTTGGATGCTATTGGTGCTATTGGCGTAGCAAGAGCATTTCATTATGGCGGATATAAAGATAGAATCATTTATGATCCTAGTATTGCCCCGATTACCAATATGACTAAAGAAGAATACAAAAAGAATAATGCACCGACAATTAATCATTTCTATGAGAAATTATTGCTGCTTAAAGATAAAATGAATACAGAAACTGGAAAACAAATTGCAACCGAAAGACATCGATTTATGGAAACATTCCTTTCACAATTTTACGCAGAGTGGGAAGGGGTGAAGTCAGTATTCAATTTTCTGTACTTGTATTTCTGTAAAAAAAGAGCCAAAGTTTATCAATTAACTTTGGCTCTTTTTTTATTCTTTAATGCTGTATAGTATTTTTTGAAAATCAGCTTTATATTTGTCTTTGTTCTCTAGAGATGACCACGATAAGACTTTATAATAAGCGGTTTTAGTTTCTACAATTCCAACAAAGTAGTAAATACTATTATTGATTTCTTTATCATAATAACTTGCATCAGACTCGATAAAATTCATGTCGCCTTTTTTTGTTGACTTTGATTTAGATACGGTTCTTTTTTCTTCATCTTTTAAAAAATCTTTGATGAAGTCTTCATAAAAATCAGAAATAGAAGTGTAGTTCATATCAAGTAGTCCCAATTCTTCTTTAATCACAGATAACATTCCGTAAATATTCTTTTACTTCATTTTTATATTGTATTGCTGCAGAACTGTTTAAGTCTGCGGTTTTAGCCATGTAATCAGGTATGCTTATATTAAATGTATGTCCAGCTTTATACTCTTTCATAGTAGTTTGAGCAAAAAATGCTGTACTCATTAAAAGAGAAGCCGTTAAAAATAAAGATGTTACTGCGGTTTTCATTTGGTAAATTTATTTATTGGTTGAGGTTTAAAATGGTGGTTTTAGTAGAAAGTGCCATTGTCTTTTCTACACAATCCCTTTTTCAATCATCTCTAGCATTACAGGAGATGCATTTTTAAAGGTAGGTGCTTGCTCAATAATACTTCCTACATTTTTTTTGTTTACTTTAAAAGTAATATCAGCATCAGTTGTAAATAATAAAGCGGTTAGAAATGGATTTTTGATATAAGGAGTTAACACAATAAAAGCTTCGTCAAGGGTATGAAAACTTTCTATTTCTTCTGTTTTATAACGTGCAGTAAGAGACACGCCGTAAGTAGCATCGTCTTCGTTAATGACAAGGCGAAGATATATGTTCTTTATTTCGGTGTCACCAATAGTTTTAGCCAATGTTAATTTAGCAAAAGTTCCGTTCTGGATACTTTCTTTTACTTTTTGCCAAAACTCGTTTAATATGGATTCGTAAGACATGGTTTTGTTTTAATGTTATAATTGATTTAACTGTAAAGAGTGCTAAGACTCTCACAAGGTTCATAAAGCTTTATTTGAATTTTACTAGCGAACCATGCGTAAAACTTTGCGTTCTTTGCGGTTAATAAAAATCTATTTTCCTGTGAAAACAGCTTTTCTTTTCTCTAAAAATGCAGTAGTTCCTTCTATAAAATCTTTTGTTCCAAAGCATTTTCCGAAAGATTTTATTTCAACTTCATATCCATTTTTACCATCTTTATAGTTGGCGTTTATAGCTTTAATAGCTTTAGAAATAGCAATTGGAGCATTCTTGATTATCTTTTCTGCAATGCCGTTGCAATAAGTAATTAGTTCAGCTTGTGGTACTACATGGTTTACTAATCCGTATTGTTTTGCTTCTTCAGCGTTAAGCATTCCTGCAGTCATAATCATTTCCATTGCACGGCCTTTACCAATAAGTTGTGGCAAACGTTGCGTTCCTCCATATCCAGGAATTAGTCCCAGAGAAACTTCAGGCAATCCCATTTTAGCATTATCAGAAGCGATTCTGAAATGACAAGCCATTGCTAATTCTAATCCGCCACCAAGAGCAAAACCATTAACGGCTGCAATAACTGGTTTCTTTAGGTTTTCGATAAAATCAAATAATTTTTCTTGGCCATCAGCTGCCAAAGCAGTTCCTTCTTCAATGGTATAATTAGCAAATTCTGAGATATCAGCCCCAGCTACAAATGCTTTTTCCCCACTTCCAGTTAAAACAATTACACGAACATCATTGTTCTTTGCTAATAGTTTAAATGCTTTTTGTAAATCATTAATTGTCTTTTTATTCAAAGCATTAAGCTTAGTTGGACGATTAATTGTAATTGTTGCAATTTTCTCTTCGATTGAGATTAGTATATTTTCGTAGTTCATGATACTGTTATTTTATGAGTTTGTAATTGGTAATGTAACCGTAAATGTGGTTCCTTTTCCGTATTCTGTTTCAAAGGTAATTGTTCCTTTATAATTTTCGATAATGTTTTTTATAATTCCAAGACCAAGACCCATTCCGCTGTTCTTAGTGGTGAATTTTGGTTCAAAAACGCGATCAATATCTTGTTTTTGTATTCCTATTCCATTGTCTTTTACAGTAATCTCAACATTATCACCTTTTCTTTTTACTGTAACCAGTATTGATTTGTTATTTTGTATTTCAGGAATAGCCTGAGTAGCATTTTTAACCAAATTAGTGATAATTCGGATCAGCTGAGTTCGATCCATTTTCGAAATAATTTCCTCTTCATCACTTTGAAAAACTAGATATTCTTCATTAAAAATATCGAGCGAAAGTTCAACAACTTCTACAACATTTAATGTTTCATTTTGTTGTGCAGGCATCGAAGGCAAAATTAGAAAATGCTGAAGCTACAGCAGTCATAGTATCTATTTGCTGAATTAATGTTTCGGAATAATCATTTAGTTTTTGTTTAACATCAGGTGCTGTAGGATCAAATTTTCTTTGAAAACTCTGTACAGTCAAACGCATTGGCGTAAGCGGATTTTTAATTTCGTGTGCCACTTGTTTTGCCATTTCGCGCCAAGCTTCTTCACGTTCGCTTTGAGCTAGTTTTATGGCACTTTTTTGAGCTTTTCTACCATTCCGTTGTAAGACTTAATCAAGAAATTAATCTCTTTGCTGCTCGCTTCCAAAACAATCTTTTCATTTTTTTGATTCAGATTGGTTTCACTTAGTTTGTCCGAAATGGTTTTTAGTGATTTGGTGATATAGGTTGATAAGAAATAAGCTAGAGCAAAGGCAACAATAAGCATAAATGAATATACTTGCCCCAAACGAATTAGAAAAGTATTTAATTCATTCTCATAATAACCATCATCTTCTATGTAGGGTAGGTTTAAAATACCAAGTGGTTTGAATTTTTCATCTTTAATCAAACTATAAGAAGAGCGATTTTTCACACCATCTTGAGTTTTTATATCTACAAAACGTTTTTCTATAGAAGAACGTACTAGTTTTAAGATGTATTCTGGGATTGGTGGAGAGACTTTATCAACTGCAAATGATTCTTTGGATGATTTTAAAAGTTCTCCTTTAAGACTATAGATGTTGATTTCGATATTATGAATTTGGGCTAATTCATGAATCTTATCTTTAAAAATTAAATCTAAGTTAGCAGTTTTTAAAGGATAAGTTGTTGTAGATAACACATAGTTGATGTGTTCTTTTACTGCATTTTCTTTGCGTTCTAAACGTTCTTGGTGGTATTCTTTGGCTTCATTCTTAAATTGAATAATAGAAATTGAAGCCAGCAAAACAGAGGCAACAACAATCAATACAATCATTGAAAGGAATATCCTAACACGCAACGAAAGCATTGACATTTTGAAGTTGTTAAACATACGTTTTTGTTTTCTTTGTTTCAAGTTTCAGGTTTCATATTCTGCTGCTATTGGCAACTTGAAGTCTGAAACTTGAAACTAAAAAAACTTATTTTTTCTCTCGTAATCTTTTATAAAATTTAAATCCGAGCATGATTAAAACTGAAAATAAAAAAATTCCGATTACACCATAAATCCAGTTGATTGCATTTTTTAAAACAACCAAAAACACTACAGCAAACAATATTATTGTTGCTCCTTCATTCCACAAACGCATGAAATTTGTGGTGTATTTTACATTGTCATTTTGCAATTGCTTGAATATCTGATGGCATTTTCCGTGATATAAATATAATAAAAATACAAAACCAAGCTTTACGTGCATCCAAGGCATTTGTAGCCAGACTTTTCCTATATTGGTAAAAAGCAACATCCAAAAAGCAAAAATACTTGCTAATACTGCTGATGGCCAGGTGATAATGTACCATAATCTATAGGTCATTAACTTGTATTGTTTTTGTAAAATTTCTTTTTCAGGAGATGGTTTGTCATTGGCTTCTATTTGATAGACAAATAAACGAACAATATAAAACA
This sequence comes from Flavobacterium sp. TC780, assembly GCF_056783245.1. Classification (NCBI taxonomy): domain Bacteria; kingdom Pseudomonadati; phylum Bacteroidota; class Flavobacteriia; order Flavobacteriales; family Flavobacteriaceae; genus Flavobacterium; species Flavobacterium sp. TC780. The sequence continues at coordinate 27,729 of NZ_JBXBAV010000052.1, forward strand.
GCCCAGCAAACCAAGTAATTACAAAGATGAGGTGAAGCGATTTCAGGTAGTTGTAATATTCCATAAAACGTATCTAAAAGAGTTTACTAGTTTTTCTTTTGCCAGTCTTTAATCCAATTTCCAACCGTTTCGCACCATTCATCATCGTCATTCAGACATGGAATTGCTAAAAACTCTTCTCCACCATTTGCTTCAAAATCCTCTTTGGCACGCATAGCGATTTCTTCTAATGTTTCTAAACAATCAGAAACAAAAGCTGGAGTTACAACTGCCAAATTCTTAATTCCTTTACCTGGCATTTTATTAATTTCAACATCAGTATAAGGTTCAAGCCACTTGTCACCAGCCAATCGTGACTGAAAAGTTAAACTATATTTGTCAGCAGGAAGACCTAATAACTTTACTACTTGTCTTGTTGTTTCATAACATTGGTGACGGTAACAAAAATCATGCGCTGGCGATGGTGTGTTACAACAAGAACCATCAATTTTACAATGTGATTTTGTTATATCCGTTTTACGAATGTGACGTTCGGGAATTCCGTGGTATGAAAACAATAAGTGGTCGTATTCAAAACCAACCAAATTTCTTTGGATAGAATCAGCAAGGTTTTTAATATAATCTGGTTTGTTATAAAATGCAGGGACATCTGTAAAAGTCATTTGTGGAAACTTCTTTTTACGAATCTCTTCAGCTTTAACCAAAATTGTTAAAGTCGATGCCATTGCATATTGAGGATATAAAGGAAAAAGTAATACTTCGGTAACCCCTTTTTCATGTAATTCTTGTAACCCTTTTTCAATTGTCATGCTACCATAACGCATTGCTAACGAAACAGGGACATCTACTAAAGGTTGAATTTTCTTTTGCATTCTTTCTGAAAGAACAACAAGCGGTGAACCTTCATCCCACCAGATTTTTTCGTAGGCATGTGCCGATTCTTCTGGTCTTTTTCTTAAGATGATTCCACGAACTAATAATGCTCTCAATAAATACGGAACGTCAATCACGTATTTATCCATTAAAAATTCATCTAAATATGGTTTTACGTCTTTTGGAGTTGGACTTTCGGGGGAACCCAGATTTACTAATAATACACCTTTCATTATGATTTTATTGCTTTAGGCTTTAAGCTTTAGGCTTTAAGCATTTGTTTGTTTAAATTTTGGCAAAAGTATAGATTCTTACTTTTTGTTAAATTGCGATTAACTATTTTTTAATTATTGTTTGATATAGAAAATTGATATTGATTTTAAACATTGGTATTAATCGACATCAAATATTTTTTTGGAGTTGTTGCAAATTTCTTTTTAAAAGCTGCAATAAAATGACTTCCAGTACTATATCCTATTTTTAGGCCTACTTCGTTTACGTTATAAGAACCACTGTCAAGTAATTTTCGGGCGTAGTCCATTTTATAATCGAATAAAAAACCATAAACAGTATCGCCATAAATTTGTTTAAAGCCCATTTTGAGCTTTTTCAAATTCAGACCAATTTCATCAGCTAATTCTTGTAATCCTGGCGGTTCGGCCATGTTAGCAATAATAATTTCTTTGGCCTTTCGTATTTTTAGAACATTGTCTTCATCTATTAAAAATGGGCATTGTTCAGCATTTGGATCTTCGGTTCTATTAAAGTATAAACTCAATAATTCATATCCTTTGCCTTTGTAATACAGGTTTTTTATAGATGGGTGTAAATTATAATGAAATAGTTGACTCAGAACAATTGCCATTGATGGACTAATGTTTCCTTCATTATAATATTTTTTATCCTTGTTGTCAGCACTCAAAAAAGTAATATAATCGGCTTCGGTAGAGAATAATGCATGAAATTTCTTAATAGAAATGATCATAGATATAACCCAAGAATTAGGAGCAAGCTCTAAATGAAGGGGTAATTCTTTTTGAGGATTGTATAAAAGCAATGATTTTTCTTCTTGTAGTTCCAATGCATAATTGCCCTGATTGAACAGGAATTTAGCTTTTCCTTTTATACCAAAGTGAAACTGTATCAGACCACTACCAATCTCTCGCTGGGCATTAAATACCTCCGAACTGTCATTCTGGAAACGAATAAGCGTAAAGTCGTCTTCAATTTTTATAATTTCTTGAGAACTCATAGCGATATTTTTTTTTGTTAAAAATGAAAGTTAATCCAGAATCTTATTTAGAATAACTCTAAATAAAACAATTCGAAAGACTTGATTTTGCTACAAAAATAACGTTTTTTGCATAATTACAACCAATTAGAATTAAAAAAACACATAGCGACACAAAAAGTACTTTGAGCGTTACTTTTATAAATACTATAATGATAATTTTGTTGCACTTTTATGATAAGGGTATTTATGGAAAATAATAACGTATCGAAACATCACTATTTTTATTCAGTTGGACTGAGCTATAAAAAAGCTGATGCAGCGATTAGAGGTAAATTTAGTTTAGACGCTGATGCGAAAGTGCGCCTACTGGAACAAGCCAAGAATGAGGGAATTGAAAGTTTAATAGTTACGTCTACTTGTAATCGTACCGAAATATACGGGTTTGCCGAGCATCCTTTTCAACTTATAAAATTGATTTGCGAAAACAGTAATGGTTCTATCGAAGAATTTCAAAAAGTAGGTTTCGTATATAAAAATCATGAAGCAATTAATCATCTATTTAAAGTAGGAACTGGTTTAGACAGTCAGATCTTGGGAGATTTTGAGATTATTGCACAAATAAAATCAAGCTTTACACAATCAAAATCTTTAGGTTTGGCCAATACTTTTATCGAAAGATTAGTAAACGCGGTGATTCAGGCTAGTAAGAAAATTAAAAATGAAACCGAAATAAGTTCAGGTGCTACTTCAGTATCTTTTGCTTCGGTTCAATATATCTATAAAAAACGTAGAAGATATTGGTAACAAAAATATCTTGTTGTTTGGTACAGGGAAAATCGGTAGAAATACCTGTGAGAATTTAGTAAAGCATACTAAAAACGAGCATATCACTTTGATAAACCGTACTAAAGATAAAGCCGAAAAACTAGCAGGAAAATTAAATCTTGTTGTAAAAGATTATTCAGAGCTACATCTTGAATTACAAAAAGCCGATGTTGTTGTTGTGGCAACGGGAGCACAAAACCCTACAGTCGATAAAGCAATCCTAAATCTTAAAAAGCCTTTATTGATTTTGGATTTATCGATTCCTAAGAACGTAAATGAAAATGTAGAGGAATTGGAAGGAGTTACATTAATTCACATGGATTATTTGTCGCAACTTACAGATGAAACATTAGAAAATCGTAAAAAACATATTCCTGCTGCCGAAGCTATCATTGAAGAAATTAAGGAAGAATTTGTAACCTGGACCAAAGGGAGAAAATTTGCACCAACGATTAATGCTTTGAAAGAAAAACTGAATGCGATAAAAAATTCAGAATTAGATTTCCAAAGCAAAAAAATAGCTGGATTTAATGAGGAACAAGCCGAAATTATCAGCAATAGAATCATTCAGAAGATCACCACTCATTTTGCCAATCACCTAAAAGATGATGATACTATGGTAGATGAAAGTATCGAATGGATTGAAAAAGTATTTAAAATAGGAGTGAGCGCAAAATAAAATTTCGCATTACGCAAAATAAAATTTTACCATTAAGAGATGAATAAAATTAAGTTTTGTGTTATGACTTAATACTTTTAAATATAATAATTAGCAACTTAAAAACTAAAGACAATGCTTAATGAACCTTAATTTCTTAATGGTAAAAAAAGCAACCCTTAGTTTTAAAAAATAATAATGGCAGACAAAATCATAAGAATAGGAACTCGCGATAGCGAATTGGCTCTTTGGCAAGCGCATACGGTCGAGAAAAAACTAAACGATTTAGGATATAAAACCCAAATTATTGCGGTTAAATCGCAAGGTGATATATTACTTGACAAACCACTTTACGAACTCGGAATAACCGGGATTTTTACCAAAACTCTTGATATTGCCATGATTAATGGCGAAATAGATATTGCAGTGCATTCTATGAAAGATGTTCCTACGGCTTTGCCAAAAGGAATTGTTCAGGCTGCAGTTCTGGAAAGAGCTAATTCATTGGACATTTTGGTTCATAAAGGCAATCTGGATTTCTTAAATGAGTCAGCTACTATTGCAACTGGAAGTTTACGACGTCAGGCGCAATGGTTAAATAAATACCCAAATCATAAAGTAGTGGATTTACGTGGAAATGTAAATACACGCATGCAAAAATTAAACGATAGCGATTGGAGCGGAGCCGTTTTTGCAGCAGCAGGATTAGAAAGAATCAATTTAAAACCAGGGAATTATATTAATCTGGATTGGATGATTCCAGCACCAGCACAAGGAGCAATGGTTGTCGTGGCAATGGAGAAAGATAATTTTTCGTTAGATGCTCTAACCCAACTTAATGATATCGAAACAGAAATTGTTACCTATATCGAACGCCAGTTTTTAAGAACTTTAGAAGGAGGCTGTACTGCACCAATCGGAGCTTTAGTTCAATATAATGAAGAAGAAGATACGCTTCATTTTCAAGGCGCTTTGTTTTCATTGGATGGGAAAGTTAAAATGGAAATAGATAAGACTGTTCCAATTGAAGAATGGAAAAAATTAGGATTTAATATGGCAAAGGAGATTCTTGAAAATGGCGGGGCCGAATTGATGAAAACGATTAAAGAATCTCTGAAAAAATAATGGCAAAATCAATCCAAATATTATCTACAAAAGTACTTTCGAACATTCAAAAACAAGAATTGAAAAAAGCAAATATTGATTTAGTTGAAGCAAATTTCATTGAAACTCAAAATAAACCTTTTAAGATTCAAGACATCAATGAAAATTTGATTTTCACGAGCCAAAATGCAGTTCATAGTGTTTTATCTGATCCAAAATCAGAAGAATTGAAAAGTAAAAATGTCTTTTGTGTTGGTTTAAAAACAAAGATTTTATTATCTGAAAATGGATTTAATGTAGTCGCTTATACTGGTTACGCTGCTGATTTAGCCGAAATAATAACTCTGATATATGCTAATGAAAGTTATACTTTTTTCAGTGGAAATCTCCGCAGAGAAACTTTGCCTAAAGCGTTAAAAGATGCAGGGGTAAAACTGAATGAGATTAAGGTGTATGAAACGACCTTAACACCTCAAAAAATTAATTCACCTGTAGATGGAATCTTGTTTTATAGCCCTTCTGGAATTGAAAGTTATTTGAAAGACAATACTATTAAAAATGAAAAATGCTTTTGTATTGGAGAAACCACAGCAGAAGCTTTAGAAAAAATCACTAAAAACATCATCATCGCTGATCAACCAACTGTTGAAGATGTACTTGAAGATGTAATAACTGAGTATAGCAGTAAGCTGTAAGTAATTTTTATAGCAATATGCTTTAGGCATTAAGCTAGAGGTAAAAAATATAGACAAACAAAATGCTTAAAGCCATAAACTTAAAGCAAATTTATAGACAAATAAAACGCTTAAAGCCTAAAGCTTAAAGCCTAAAGCAAATAATAAACATGTTAAAAAACGACCTATTTTTAAAAGCATTAAAAGGAGAAACAGTTCAACGTCCACCAGTTTGGATGATGCGTCAGGCAGGAAGATATTTGCCAGAATTTATCGCCTTGCGTGATAAATATGATTTTTTCACTCGTTGTCAAACTCCAGAATTAGCAGCAGAAATAACTGTACAGCCAATTCGTCGTATTGCTCCAGATGCTGCAATTTTATTCTCGGATATCTTAGTAGTTCCACAAGCAATGGGAATTGAAGTATTAATGAAAGAGAATTTTGGTCCGTTTTTGCCAAATCCTATTCGTACAATGCAGGATGTTCAGAGAGTTTATATTCCAGACATTCAAGAAAGTCTTGGTTACGTTATGGATGCGATTAAATTAACAAAGGAAATGCTGAACGATGAGGTGCCTTTAATTGGTTTTGCAGGTTCACCTTGGACAATTTTCTGCTATGCTGTAGAAGGTAAAGGTTCTAAAAGTTTTGATACTGCAAAAGGATTTTGTTTTTCAAATCCAGCAGCAGCACATACATTGTTACAAAAAATTACAGATACAACGATTTTATACTTAAAAGAAAAGGTAAAAGCAGGAGTTGATGCAGTTCAGATTTTTGATTCATGGGGAGGGATGCTCTCACCTGTTGACTATCAAGAGTTCTCATGGAAATACATGAACCAAATTGTTGAAGCTTTGGCAGATCATGCTCCAGTAATTGTTTTCGGAAAAGGATGTTGGTTTGCTTTGGGCGAAATGGGTCAAAGCCGTGCTTCAGCATTAGGAGTTGACTGGACATGTTCGGCAAGAAATGCTCGTTATTTATCTGGAGGAAATATTACTTTACAAGGTAATTTTGATCCATCAAGATTACTTTCTCCAATTCCAACCATTAAAAAAATGGTACACCAAATGATTGATGAGTTCGGAAAAGACAAATATATCGTAAATTTAGGTCACGGAATTTTACCACATATTCCTGTGGATCATGCAAAAGCATTTATTGATGCTGTAAAAGAATACGGGAACTAAAGTTTAGTTTCTATATATTTAGTCGCGGTTTACAGTTTTCATAATTGACAACAGTAAACCGCGATTTATTAACTGGTAATGCCATCGAAAACTAAAAAATTATGCTAAACAAAGGATTACGAGACGAAGAAAGTACCCGAATAGACAATGTGCTTAAAGTATTAATGTCTATTGGATTCTTGCCTAAGTTTTGGAATGTAGAAGACACGAGTCTTATAGATAATGACCTTAAAAACTTTGGTTTAAGTGTGGAGAGCCTCGTTAATCTTAGCGAAAAAGATTTAATTACACTTCTGGTTCGATGCCATTTAGATTGGAATCAATTAGAATTATTTGGAGATTTTCTAGTTAAATTCTCAATTGTTGAAAATTATAATTTTTCAGGAAAAGCAATTGCTATTTATGAATATGTTCAACAAGAAAGTAAGATTTTTTCATTTGGAATCATTAGCAAAATAGCTTCAGCAAAAGCAAATTTATAATTCATAATAAGCGAGCATGTATAAAACAAAAGACTTCCAAATAACGATCTTAACTTTAAAGGATGCAGTAAGTCTTTATGGATTAATGTTTTCAAATGCAGAACGTTTTAAAAGATATTTTCCTAAAACACTTTCTAAAAACTTAACTCTTGAGGCTTCAGAAAAATATATTTTAGAAAAAAATTATGAGATTCAATCCAACTCTGAGTTTACTTTTGCAATTAAAGAAAACAAGACAGATAAGATTGCAGGGTTAATTTTTATCAAAAAATTGAATTGGGAGACCAAACAAGGTGAATTTGCTTATTGTATTGGATTAGAATATCAAAGAAAGGGCTGGATGTCTGAGGCCGTAAGCCATATTTCAAATTATGTGTTCAATGAATTACAATTGAAAATATTACAAATCATTTCTCATAAAACGAATTTTGGAAGTATTAAAGTCGCAAAAATAGGTCAATTCTTATGGATAAAAACATTAATAAATGAATTTACTCCAACAGATGAACTTCCTTTAGATATGGAACTATACGAACTAACAACAAGATGAAAGAACAATTTTATAAATACATACAAGGTCTTCAAGACACAATAGTTACAGGATTAGAAGCAATTGATGGTCAAGCCAAATTCCGCGAAGACATCTGGGAACGTCCAGAAGGTGGCGGAGGAAGAACTCGTGTAATCGAAAACGGAGCTGTCTTTGAAAACGGCGGTGTTAATATATCGGCAGTTCATGGTAAATTACCAGAAGCCATGCAAAAAATGTTCAATGTAGGTGAAGCTGATTTTTTTGCTTGTGGATTGAGTTTAGTGTTACATCCAAAAAGTCCAATGGTTCCTACGGTACACGCAAATTGGCGTTATTTTGAAATGTATGATGAGAAAGGAAAAGTAATTCAGCAATGGTTTGGCGGAGGACAGGATTTAACGCCTTATTATTTGTTTGAAGAAGATGCGAAGCACTTTCACCAGATTTGTAAAACAGCTTGTGATAAGTATGATCCAGAGTTTTACCCAAAATATAAAAAACAATGTGACGCTTATTTCTGGAATGCACATCGCAACGAAGCTCGAGGAATTGGAGGGTTGTTCTTTGATTATTGCAAGGCCACAAGCGAAATGAATATGCAGGATTGGTACAATTTTGTTACCGAAGTAGGAAATAGTTTTCTAGAAGCCTATGTTCCAATTGTCGAAAGAAGAAAAGCTCTATCATACACTGAAGAACAAAGAAGATGGCAAGAAATTCGTCGTGGTCGTTATGTAGAATTTAATCTAGTTCATGATAAAGGAACTTTATTTGGTTTAAAAACCAATGGTAGAATCGAGAGCATCCTAATGAGTTTGCCACCTCATGTACAATGGGTTTATGACCATCATCCCGAAGCAGGAAGTGATGAGGAAAAATTAATAAATGTGTTAGAAAATCCGGTTGATTGGATTCAATAATAATTTTTAAAATCTAGATTAAACAGGACATATCGCTCCATTGGAGCTTTGCTTAGAAAACATATTAATTAGTTATAATATAATGCTTCGCTTGAGCTTTCTACGATATTAAATTGACTTATTATAGATATAGAAAATGGATCTAAAACTGATTTACATTATATTTTTTGCAGGAGTTTTTGGGTGTTATGCCCAAAAAGATTCTCTTCAGAATTCCTATTTTAAATCATATAATGATAAAGTTACTGCAAGTATTTATTATCTGGATACATCTAACAATTTTCAGTTTGTTTACCCTATTTCTGAGGGAGGGACGAAAGTGCTTAATTTGATACCTAATCGGAAAGAACAATTAGGATCTTCACTTTCGTTTAAGTTTGTTGATTTGTCATTTGGTTTCTCCCCAAAATTTTTAAATGCCAATAAAGATAATTCAGGATCTAAGCTTTTAAATTTTAATGCAAGATTGTATCATAAGCAATGGATGCAGAGTTTTACTTATTTTTATCAAAAAGGGTTTTATGTTAGTCAGGATGGTATAGATACGGCTTTCCCAGGATTTAAATCGATTAAAATAGGAGGAGCTACATCTTATATTTTTAATAAAAAGTTTTCTTATAAAGCTATTGCGAGCCAAAATGAGTGGCAAACAAAGAGTGTAGGAAGTTTTATTCCCAATTTTTCTGCGTATTACACCAATCTAAAATATGATGGAGATGGAGATAAAATAAATGGGAAAACATATTTGTTCTCATTGGCGCCATCTTATTTTTACAATCTGGTTTTAGGAAAACATGTTTTAGTTTCTGCAGGATTATCTTTGGGCGCAGGTATTTATTTTACGGAGGGTCATGCTAAAGCGGTTTCTGAATTGGATATGAGTTTGAAAACGGGTTACAATTCCGATTCGTTTTTTGTATTCATGAATATTAATTATCTCAATTTTGTTCAAGGTGAAACAAGTGATATAGGTTTAAATGATAACATATCGACTGTAAAAATTACAGCGGGTTATCGATTTAATGCTCCAAAAAAAGTGACTGAGATTTATGATAAGATAAATCAAAAGACAGGATTATAAATCAAAAAAAAGGGAGAAGTACTGTACTTCTCCCTTTTTTTATTAATGAAATTTGTATTATTTGGCACTAAG
>NZ_JBXBAV010000053.1:0-11370 GCF_056783245.1 Flavobacterium sp. TC780
ACTGATCTACCCAAGACGTGAAATAAACAATATATACAGGGATTGTATTTTTGAGAATATATACAGATTCTTTTTCTTTGTGCATTGCGGCATCTACTTTTTCAGTGGACCAATGGGCATCTTTTTCCATAATAGCCAGCGCTAATTCATGTGCTTTTTCTACCCTGATACAACCATGACTGAAGGCTCTTTTTTCTTTTTTAAAAAAGGATTTTGAAGGTGTATCATGCAAGTAGATATTATTTGAATTGGGAAATATAAATTTCACAAGACCTAAGGGGTTATTTATTCCTGGTTTTTGCCTTAGTTTTCCTTTATTCCATTGCATGTTTTGCTCTTGTAGATATTGAGGATTTTTTTTAAGTTTCGGTAAAATTTCTTTTTGATATATACTATTGGGGACATTCCAATAAGGAGAAAAAGCGATATAGCTCATATTTCCACTGAACACCGCGGTTTTATTAAATTCCTTTCCCACAATGACTTTTGAGATGAGATATGGTTTTGCATCTCTAAAATACAGAAGTTTGAATGATGGTATGTTTACGGCTATATATTCTTGAGCATAATTTATCTTAGGGCTAATCCATCGGCATCTTTCCATATTGACCGAAATAGTTTTTATGCGATTGGCTACAGGGATATTAAGTGATTCGATTAAATCAGGAGTGATTTTGCCTCCAAAGTCTCGATGTTGCGTCTTTTCGTATTTGAGAATGCCTAATAAAATATCTTTATCAAATAAAGGACTTGAAGAATTCTGCTCTATAAGGCCTTCAGTAAAGAGTCTTGTTCTTAGTTGCTGTACAATGATGGAAGAATCACCCTCTTGTAAGGGAAGATTTTTTTTGTTAAGTTCAATAGTTATCCAGTCTCCATTTTTCTCTATATCAATATATTTTTTTAATACTTTTTTTAGTGCATAATATTGATTGAAATAATTGTAATTAATTTCTTTCTTTAAATTTAAATCGTTTACAATAGTATCCAGATAAGTGCTATAACATATTTTCTCTCGTGGTAGATTCCAACCTGTTTGTTGGCTGTTTTTTAAGGTAACTCCATTATATACCTTATTTGTGTAAAAAAAATATAGGGAGCTAATCAATAGTTCGCTTTCAGGACTGGATTTGGTATTGTCTTGAAAAATTTTGTTGAGTTCGGATTGATATGGTATATTGACTCGCAACCCTTCTTCATTCATTCGGCTCAGATGCATATAGAAGACCTGAGCAAATTCATTAATACCGCTTTGATCAAACCAAATGTAACTATTATTTTTTCTGTAGAGTTGCAGTACTTTATTTTCAAAAGGTCTCAATTTGGCATATTTTTGAAAGAATGCAGAAATCTCAATGGTATCAATTTCCTTTGAAATATTTTCTTGATTGAATTTGAAAAGGTGCATATCTCTTTTAGAGGCCATTAAAAAAGTACAGCAAAAGAGACTGAGTATTAAAATGATTCGTTTCATCTGTTGTATGTATTACTATTTTGATTAAACGCATTAGTTTTTTATCTAAGATGTTTTTTAGGTTTTAGAATTTACTATAAAATTATGCTCGCTAATGAGAAATAAAAATGACGCAGATCAGTTTTATTAGAAAATTTAAAACAGTAATGTGATCAATATCATATGGTTTTATTTAATAAAAATCTAATTTGGTTCTCTGTATCATTAAATTTGTATAACCTTTTGAAAATTAGATATCAAAGCTGAAAAATGACCATTGATCTCTAATATTTCTTTAAAAAAAAAAGATATGGAGACTTCCCATGAATGTCAGGTTGATTTGTATTGGAAAGAAGATCAAAATGCGAGGCTTAGCTCGATGCTTTTTAAAGAAAGCATAGAAGTGGCGTCACACAGTTGTCTGAAAGATTTAACGAATGATATATGGTCTGCTGAACATTTGTTTATAGCGGCTATAGAGAGTTCCTATATGACCTCATTTCTTAAAACAGCAAAAAATAAAGGAATTAAATGCAGCGCTTTTAAGTGTAATGCCAAGGCATCAGTAGTGGTCACAGATGACCAAACTGAAATAACAGACATCGTTATCAGGCCTATAGCAACTATTAATGACAAAAAAATGATAAACAAAACCCTGAAGATTTTTTTGGTATGTAAAGAATATAGTATAGTTTTAAGTGCCCTGAAGATCAGGGTGCACATATTTCCAACCGTTATTGTGTAGAGGTAAATATGTTTTAGTTGAATATTTTTAGGGTAACATAATTAATTTATATAGATGAGATGAGCATGATTTAAAAAGGATTAACATTGTGGTTTGAGGGCATAAAATATTGGAGAAAAAGACTTAGATCTCTATCTCAGTACCCATTAGGGCAACCTTGGAGTTAAAACCGTAACGTTCCTGAATTTTAATTCGCAGTTCATCAGCTGGCTGGTTTTCCCCATGTACCAGATAGATACATTTGGGGATATTTTGAAGTTCAGAGAGCCAATTGAGAAGATCGATTTGATCGCCATGGGCTGATAGAGATTCTATCTGTACAATATTGGCTTTTATGGGATGATATTTTCCATATATTTTAATTTCCTGAGCTCCTTCAAGGAGTTTTCTTCCGCGTGTACCTTCAGCCTGATAACCGACAATTATTACAGTACTTGTGGCCCGACCTATATAATGTTCAAAATAAGAGAGTACTCGTCCACCTGTAACCATACCGCTTGCAGCAATAATTACCTTTGGCTGGTGATTTTCGATGATGCGCAGGGTCTGGTCAAACTTAGAAACGATGGTAAACATTTTAGTGATTTGATGACATTGGTCAGCAGAGAGTTTATGCCATTGCATATTCCCTAGAAAAATATCCAGTACATTAGCACCCATAGGAGTGTCAAGGATATACGGAATATCTGGGATTTTCCCCTCTATTTTAAGCTGCCATAAAAGGTACATTATAGATTGTGCTCTTTCTACAGCGAAGCTCGGAATAATTATGGTTCCTTTTTTTTGTATAGTAGTATTGATATAGGTTTCGAGCTCTTTCTTTACATTCAGTTCAGGATGCATGCGATTGCCATAGGTGCTTTCTAAAAAGAGATAATCACCAATTAAAGGTTTTATTGGAGGAAACATCAATACATCATCATCACGTCCTATATCACCTGAAAAAACTAAAGTCTTACCCTCAAGATTCACTGTAATACTACAGGCTCCGATAATGTGACCGGCATTTGTAAAAACAGCTGAAATTTCATCTGTTATAACTACAGATTCATTGGGCTGTATAATTTTAAAAAAAGGCAGGACAGCCTGAGCTTGTTGTACTGTATAAAGTGGTTCTGCCTTTTGATGCTTTGAATAATGTTCTTTGTTGGCTTTCTCAGCTTCTTCTTCCTGAATTTTGGCGCTATCGAGAAGAACTAGATTTGCTACAGCTCTTGTTGGAGCCGTACAAAATATTTTTCCGGTAAATCCCTGGGCTATCAGAATAGGCAGCCATCCGCAGTGATCTAGGTGACCGTGAGTAAGTAATACACAATCTATCGACGATGGTAAAACTGGCAATGGATTCCAATTGAGTTCTCTAAGTACTTTTAGTCCCTGAAAGAGCCCACAATCTATCAAAATTCTATTACCATTGCTTTCTATGACTGTTTTTGAACCTGTGACAGTACCGGCACCTCCTATGAATTTTATTTTCATTTTAAATATAATTACAAATTTGTGAAGTTTCCTTTAATATATTTCTAATTCGGTTTTCACTAATGCCAATTTTATGGAGGCTTTGAGAATCATTAATCAGATCTTTAACGAGAATCTGATCTAAAATCAGTAGTTTCTCTTTTTCGATCAACGATAATGTTGTCAGACAGGTGATAGGGTAGAGTGCTCCTTTGTCTATTTTGTTTTTGATATTATTTTCTCTAGGATAATCCCAGCTTAAAAGCTCAATTCCAGAGCAGTTTGCAAAATTCTCAGCATCTTTTGTAAAGCGGTTGTTGGTTGCAATTATGCAAGAATTAATAGTTTCTTTATTAGAGAAAAGAGTATGCTCTTTTACTTTAAGATCATTAAAGCGTGCCAGAATATACATAGGAATTTTTACATCTGATAATCCCTCTCTGCTACTGTGAAATTTGCATTCAATCATCGTTATTTTGTTGTCTTTTTTAAGAACTATATCTACTTCGTGCGATACACATTTCCCTTGTAGAGTTAAGTTAATTTTGGATTGGAATCCTTCTGCAGCATAGAGTCTGGAGATGAATTTTTCAAAGAAAAAACCTTCGGGTCCAAGCATTTGCAAGGCATAACGTAGATTGTAACGGGCAGCATGACCATTAGATGCCTTCTTTAAAATTGTGAAAGCCAGTTTATAGATTTCTTTTGTGGTTATCCCCTGATGCATTTGTTTTTCAATCTCTCGAAGTGATTCCTTTACCAGATTTGTTGGGGCACCAGATTTTAAAAGAGAACGTTTTAGTTTTTCTTTATCAAAGGGCACAATATGCCCTGAATGTTTAATTATTTTCATAGTATTGGCTTAGTTTTATAGTTATATTGAAAACATACGCCTTCAAGTGATTGCTAAAGTTGAGCCTTAAGAACAAAATAGTATGTTTTTTATTACTTAAAGCTCTTTTTTAGAATTGTACCTTTTTCACTGTATTATTTCACCTTAATTTTTTTTGCTGGTAACTCAGGGCTTACTTTATTCTTTGGAAGTATCAATTTGAGTACTCCGCTTGTATAATTGGCATCGATTTTATCGCTTAGTATATTTTCAGGGAGCGAAAAAGAGCGAGAGAATGATGTAAAGGAGAATTCTCTTTTTCTGAAATTTTCACCTTTCTCTTTAGTTTCTTCTTTTTTTTCAGAGCTGATATTTAAGATACCGTTTTTCACTTCTACCTTAAAATCTTCGCTCTTAAGGCCGGGTGCTGCAAGTTCAATCTGAAAATTATCATTATTCTCAATTACATTCACCCTGGGAAGGAAAGTTTCTTTTTGACCAGAAAAAGCGAAAAAAGGGGAGGTTTCAAGAAATCTGTCATTGAAAAAGTCATCAAAAATAGTAGGAAAAGAATTGTTTTTCGTTGTTATTGTAGCTGGTGTCATGATGTTCTGTATTTAAGTTAAACATTTTGATTAAAATTATTTATCAAAATTAAATAAGATAATCGCCAGTAGGGGTGATGTAAATCATTTGATAAGATGATGTTAATCACATGGGTTAGTTTTTTATTTTGCTGAGTTTTTCAAAATTAAGAACGTGTATGATACTGGCAGTTTTCTCAATTAGTCCTTCTTCTTTAAAGTCACTTAAGGTACGACTTACTGTTTCGGCTGAGGTTCCTGAGAAAGCTGCCAGATCATCACGGCTAAACTTTATACTTGTACCATCATTGCTATGCTGAAGAAGTAAACAAACGATACCTTCTGCAATCCTTTTCCGTACTGACATATAGGCAATCTGTAAGAGTCTCATTTCCTTTTCTCTCATGTCGTTAGCGAGTATTTTAATGAACTTGGTTCCTACATCAGGATATAGGAACAGGAGTTTATCGAGCTGATCCATGGGAAGGAAACTCAGTACAGTTTCTTCCAGTGCAATAGTAGTATCGTTATAAGTATCATGGCTGAAGAGAATGCCAATATCCAGATAATCATTTTCTTTATAGATACCAGTGATGAGTTCGCGTCCATCTTCGGTAAGCTTTACTGTTTTTACTTTTCCGCTAATGATATAATAGATTCCTGTGACGTGATCTCCTTCATAGTGAATATATTGATTTTTTTTATATTCTCTGGTATTGCGCTCGAGCATGATTTCATTAAGCTTTACAAGACCGTCTTCTCTAGAGATTATCGTATCGAGCTTTTCGGCAGTCTGCCCGTAAAAAAGTAACTGTGTTTCTTTTTTTTTGATTCTTGTCTCTATAGCCCTTAATAGCTCCATTACATCAAAAGGTTTAGTCAGGTAATCGTCAACTCCCAGTTCCATACCTTTACGCAAATCTTGTCGTTCGGCCTTAGCCGTCAAGAATATAATAGGCGTTGCCTGTGTTTCTGGATTTTTATTCAGGATATGTAGAACACCATATCCATTGAGTTCTGGCATCATAATATCGCACAGGACGATGTCAGGTTTAATTTTAAGGGCTAGTTCAACTCCTACTTTGCCATTATTTGCTGAGAAAGCTTCATAACCTGAGAGCTCTAAGTATCTCGACAACATTTTCTCTAATGTTGTCATTGTCTTCAATGATAAGTATTTTAGTCATAAACGTGGGAGTTCTATTGTGAATAATGTACCTTTATTAATGGTACTGCTAAAAGAAATGGTACCTTTCATTAGCGTCACGTAACGTGAAACGATATGCAGTCCAAGACCAGTTCCGGGAATGTTTCCCGTATTGTGTGCCCTAAAGAAGGCTTCGAAAAGATGTTCCTGATCTTCTTGGGGTATGCCGATGCCGTTATCTTTGATATTGATGTTAATTGTAGTAGTATTTATTTCGGTCCAAATCTCGATTTTGGTTTCTTCGCCTGAATATTTTATGGCATTAGACACAAGATTAATAATACAGTTCTTAAGTAGGTTTTTATCGATTTTTACAAAAGCGCTTTCTTGATTAACGACACTGATTATTTTTTGTTTCTTTTTGGTAAGAAGTTTGAGTTCGCTTATAATTTCTGATATAAAAGACTGAAAATCAAAATAGGATAGATTAAGTGCAATAGTATTAGATTCTGTTTTTTCAAGTAGCAGAAAATCATTGAGAATTTCTGTCAGATTAGCAATAGCACTTTTTATTTTGAGCATATGTGCTTCTACTTTTGGATTGTTCTGGCCTTCTATATAACGGTGGATTAATGCTGTGGAGAGCTGGATGGTACTGAGGGGAGTTCTGAATTCATGAGAGGCCATTGACAAAAGGCGACTTTTAAGTTTATTGAGTTTTTTTTCTTTTTCCAAAGTATTGCTGACTTCTTCTTTTGTCTGAGTCAGGGTATCTATAGTCTCATTCAAGGTTTGTGTGCGATCTTTGACAAGCTCTTCTAAATGTTGTGTATACTGCATCAGACGGCTTTCAGCTTCTTTCTGGTGGCTCATATCATGAATAAAGCCGGCAAAAATTCGGGTTTCTTCAAATTTAACCTCACTTACCCCAAGACGGAAAGGAAATATATTGCCATCTTTTTTGCGTCCAAGTACATCCCTGTCATGGCCTATGATATGCGGAATACCTGAAGATTTGTAATTTGTAATGTAGGAATCATGTTTTTCCCGATCCGGGGATGGCATCAACAGAGCTATATTTTGCCCTATAACCTCATCGGGAGTATACAAAAAAAGACGGCAGGCTGAGGGATTTATAGTCTCTACTATACCTTGTTCGTTTATGGTTATAATTCCGTCGATTGCTTTTTCAATAATTGCATTCAAAAGTGCCTGGTTTTTCATATGCAACACGAATTAGAATTCTAACAAATATCGTTAATAGTTTTTGATAATCAGTAGTTTAGTTGTTTTATTCGATAACATGTGAAGATTATAGGATAAAATGGTATTAGTATTTATTTTTCTTATGGTATAGTGGTCTGAAGGGGTAGACGGGATATTCAATATTTCGTTTATATTTATTATTTTTTTAAAGCTGCATTGACATTTTGAATACCATTTATTAGCGCATCAGCATTAAAAGAAATACTGTTAATTCCTGCCTTTACTAAAAACTTGGTGAATTCTGAAGAATCACTAGGTGCCTGTCCGCAAAGCCCAATTTTTTTATGTGCTTTGTTTGCAGCAGTTATCATTTGAAGTATTAACTGCTTAGAAGCTGGATTTTGTTCATTGAAAAGATCTGCAATTAATGCAGAATCTCTGTCAATACCTAGAGTAAGCTGGGTAAGGTCGTTAGAACCAATGGAGAAGCCATCAAAAATTCGTGCAAATTCTTTGGCAAGTAATACATTGGAAGGTATTTCGGCCATGACATATATTTCCAGGTCATTATCATGTTGTTTTAAACCATATTCTTCCATAAGGCTAATTACTTTTTTTCCTTCTTCAGGCGTGCGGCAAAAAGGGATCATCAATTTTACATTGGTAAGTCCCATCTCTTCGCGTACTACTTTCATCGCAAGACATTCAAGACGAAATCCTTCGCGATAGTTCTGATGGTAATAACGAGAAGCCCCTCGAAAACCCAACATTGGATTTTCCTCTTTAGGCTCAAAGAAGGAGCCCCCAAGTAGCCTGGAATATTCATTTGTTTTAAAATCACTCATTCTCACGATTACTTCTTTGGGATAAAAAGCAGCGGCTATTGTTGCGACGCCCTGAGATAATTTTTCGATAAGAAAATCTGATTTATTGCTGTAATTCTCTGTTAGTTTATTTATGGCTATTCTCTGCTGGTCATCAGTTATGTTTTCGGGATGGATCAGTGCCATGGGATGTATCTTAACGCTGTTTGTAATAATGAACTCTATACGAAGAAGCCCTACACCATCATTTGGGTAGAAAGAAAGTTTAAATGCTTTCTCAGGTTCTGAAATTATAAGCTGCACTTTTGGTTTTCCAGGTAAGGGCAGCTTATTTATGGTACTAGTGGTTTGGGAGAATTTTAAGCTCCCTTTATAAATATTTCCTATTCTTCCCTCTGCACAACTCAAAGTAATTAAATCTCCCTCTTTAATAATTTCTGTAGCATTTCCTGTTCCAACAATGGCAGGAGTTCCTAATTCGCGGGCAACTATTGAGGCATGACTGGTTCTGCCTCCTTTATTGGTTATAATTCCAGACACTTTCTTAAGAATAGGATCCCAGTCTGGGCTGGTAAAATCAGTTATCAGGATGTCTCCTTTTTGGAGATTATCAGAGTCTTGAGGAAGTAATATTATTCGGGCAACACCACTTATAATAGCGCTTCCTACAGCTTCACCATGAAGGAGTGCCGTTGTTTTTTTTTCCAACTTATAAGTAGTAATGGATATGTTTTTTTGGATAAGAGAGTGTACAGTTTCAGGTCTGGCCTGAATAATATAGAGCTGATTATCGATTCCGTCTTTAGCCCATTCAAAATCCATAGGCTTTTTGTAATGTTCTTCTATGATAAGTGCCCATAGGGCTAATTTTTCAATTTCAGGATCTTCTAAAATAAACTTCTCAGAGTATTCACGAGGGGTTACTTTAAGCAGGGTAGAATTGATGCCTTTGGGATTAGTATCATAGACTAGCATTTTACTTTTGCTTCCCAGATTTTTCTGCAGTATTGCTTTTTTATTATTTTTAAGCGAGGTTTTAAATATTAGGAATTCATCAGGTGTGACAGTCCCTTGTACAATGGTTTCGCCAAGTCCCCAGGTACCAGCAAGGTGTATAACATCTCGGAATCCTGACTCGGGTTCAATGGTAAACCCGATACCGGAACATCCAAGGTCGGAGCGAACCATATGCTGAATACCCACCGATAGAAAAACTTTGGTATGCTCAAAACCCATGTCCTGTCTGTATTTGATTGCTCGGTCTGTGTAGAGCGAAGCAAAACAACATTTAACAGTATATATCAGTGGCATAGTTCCTTGTATGTTCAGGAATGAATCATGCTGGCCAGCAAAACTTGCTGAAACCAGATCTTCAGCTGTGGCACTGCTTCGTACAGCAACGGATACTTCATTGCCATTTGAAAGAAACTGATAGGCAGATGAAATAGCTGTTTGGAGATCCAGAGGAAACTTTGCATCAAGGAGGAGTTTTCGGGCTTTTAAGCCAATCTCTTTTAGATTGGTAAAGTCTTTTTTGTTCAAAAGACTCATTAACTCCTCTAATGGTTCTTCCAAATTATTATAACTAATAAAATATTTGTAAGCCTCAGTACTCAGGGCAAAACCGTCAGGAATATGTAGACCTTTGGAAACAAGATTATTGAACATTTCACCCAAAGAGGCATTTTTCCCTCCTACTTTTGGGATATCTGAAATCCCTATTTCGCTGAATTTAAGAATATACTGTTCCATTTTTATTTGTTTTAAACATAAAATTTATTAGATGCTTATTGTTTAGTAAATATAAGGTACGGTACAGTTAGCAGAAGTGACGGTCATCAAATATTGCTTTTTTATAATGTGATGGATATCATTTTGCAGATGAAGATTATAGCTGAGATTTGTAGTAATAAATTTCTATTGAATTTCACATAAGATTAAAATCTTGCTAAATATGTGAGGGATGAGTTTTTAAAATAAGATTATTTAAATACAAGTCAGATGAAACCAAAAAACACACAAAAACTGCGCATGTCAGTTTTTGAGCAACTTAGAAGAATAGACAAGGCAGGCAATGAATATTGGAGTGCCAAAGCATTGGCTAAAGTGCTGGGATATTCCCATTACAGTCTTTTTTTACCAGCACTTGATCGGGCAAAGACAGCCTGTATACTGGTAGATCAAAAGATAGAAGAGCATTTTAAAGAAAATTTACTGGAGCAGTCAGCGGTTACTACGAAAGCCTCAATAGCTACTGATGTAAAACTATCACGCTTTGGCTGTTATCTAGCCATACAGAACGGAGATCCAAGTCTGAAAGCTGTGGCATTTGCACAGGCCTACTTTGCTGCTCAGAATCATTTATTGGAGCTGAGTCACTTAAATAATAGAAATAATTTAAAAATAGTTAGACAACGAAGATTTTTTCTTCGAGAAGAATTAGCCAAACGTAATCTTCAGCTTGCCGGTGCTGCCAGAAAAGCTGGAATTACAAATCCGGCAGATTATGCTCTTTTTCAAAATCATGGCTACAGGGGACTTTATGGAGGATTGGATGTAAAAGGTATTCGTGAGTTCAAGCATTTGGATTCAAATCAAAACATTCTGGATCATATGGACAGTACCGAACTTGCCGCTAATTTATTTCGTATAACCCAAACCGCTGAGAAACTTCAAAGGGACAAAGTGCAGGGTATTGTTGAGGCCGACAGTATTCATTTTACTGTTGGATTAAAAGCTCGACAGGCGATGCAGGATGCGGGGATTACTTTACCTGAGAATTTACCCGTTATGGAAGATATTGCAAAAGTGGAACAAAAGCATAAAAAAGCACCTTCAAATATCAGGAACAAATGACCTGTTAACAAGCAGATGTACGAAGTATTTGATTGATTGCAGTTGATATGTTTGATATTAGCTTTTAATCTAAAGTTATGGATAGAAGCCAATTATTTCTGTATTATTCGACGATAATATTATTCTCCACTGACCATATTTCTGGTGTTTTCGATGCCAGGCGGGCTGCTTCCTCTTTTTGTTACAAGGAAAAAACTGTACCTGTCAGGGTTATAGGTGCTGCCTCCCTAACAACAGGAGCATGTATTAACCTTAGCAATACGTA
>NZ_JBXBAV010000054.1:0-27416 GCF_056783245.1 Flavobacterium sp. TC780
GTGTACCTGGCTTCAGTTACGTATTGCTAAGGTTAATACATGCTCCTGTTGTTGGGGAGGCAGCACCTATAATAAAATTTCAATAGGACGATTAGCGGGCCAGAATATAAAAAAGCAATTGTTGCTATGCTTAAAGCAAAAGGACATGAAGTAACTAACTATGGTACAGATTCTGAGGATTCTGTAGATTATCCAGATTTTGGTCATCCAGTTGCTACAGATATCACTGAAGGTAAGGCAGATTTTGGAATTGTTATTTGCGGAAGCGGAAATGGAATTGCAATGACTGTTAATAAACATCCGAAAGTGAGAGCTGGTTTATGTTGGACTAAAGAAATTGCGGTTTTAACACGTTTGCACAATGATGCTAATATTATTAGTATTCCAGCGCGTTTTACATCGATTCCACAAGCTGTAGAAATGGTTGAAGCATTTTTAAATACTGAATTTGAAGGTGGAAGACACCAAAATAGAGTAAATAAGATTGCTTGTCAGTAAACAAGTCAAAAAAACGGGTGCTTCGCACCTATAAAATAGTAAGCCGGGCGGATTTTTTTAATTCATCCGGCTTTTTTTATGTTTAATTAGTTGATAAATAAGTGTTTGCATAGTTGTTAACAACATAAAAACAACTCGTTTATTAATTGACTCTATAGGCAAAACAACGCTTTTTAGATTGTAATTACCAAGGACAGTTCTACAATTTTATTATAATAACAATGTTAACAATGAATATACCAGAAACAATATAAGCAAATATTTAAAAATGTTAGATTTAATTATTTGATAAATAAGTATTTATGGAGTTATTAACAACATAAAAACAAACTCATTTATTATTTGATTGTATAGGTAAAACAGCGTTTTTTAGATTGTAATTATCAAGGGCAGTGCTACTATTTTTTTAAATGAGAATCTTAATGATAAATATACCAGCAATAGTATAATAAAATCTTTTAATGTTGAATTTAATTAGTTTATAAATAAGTAGTTATGTAGTTATCAACAATATAAAAACAGCACTATTTATTAATCAATTCTATGGGTAAAATAACTCTTTTTAGATTGTGATTATCAAGGACAGTTCTACTATTTTATAATAAAAGAAGATTTGCTGATTTTATTTCTTTATAATAACAATATTAATAATGAATACAACAGAAGTAGTATAAGTAAATCTTTAAAAATGTTGAATTTAATTATTTGATAAATAGGTATTTATATAGTTGTTAACAATGTAAAAACAAAACTATTTATTCGTACTTACTATAAACCAAGCAAGAGTTTCAGTATCATTGTAATAAATAAACATAAGGAGAGCAATTACTATCTGAAGGAAAATAATTCCTGTATATTTTATAATAAAAGAAGGTTTACTCGTTTTATGTTTAAACAATAGCATTGCTAGTAACAATCCTAATGTACCGCCAAGAGCAGTTATTGCAAACAATGTATTTTCGGAGATTCTACGTTTATGTTTGATTGCCAAATATTTATCATATCCAGCTAAAATAAAGGCAATACTATTTACGATAAAAAAATAGGGTAATAAAATTTTCATTGGCTTAAAATTAAGAACAAAGATATTATTTTAGCAGAATTATTGATTAATTTACTATTTCATTTTAATAAGTAAATTATATCAATTTATAATTAAGAAATTATTTCATAAAAAGCATGACTAATATTCAATTCATTGCGAAGACTGTTCAAACAGCAGCAATAAACATTCAAAACACAGTTAAATTACTAGAGGAAGATTGCACGATTCCGTTTACTTCTAGATATCGAAAAGATACAACTGGAAATCTTGATGAAGTTGTAATTGAGCAAATTGCAAAACTTCAGAAAGATTATGAAGTTATTGTAAAACGTAAAGAAGCAGTTTTAAAATCGATAGAAGAACAAAAGTTACTTACTCCAGAATTAAAGCAAAAAATTGAACAAAGTTTTGATTTACAAGAGATAGAAGATTTTTATCTTCCTTTTAAAAAGAAGAAGAAAACCAAAGCTGATGTAGCGCGTGAAAATGGACTTGAGCCGTTGGCTAAGATTATCATGTCGCAAGGTAATGACGATGTTGATTTTATTTCGACACGATATATTAATGATAATGTTATTAATGAAGAAGCAGCTCTACAAGGTGCTCGTGATATCATTGCTGAATGGATCAATGAAAATATATATGTTCGTAAGCAATTACGTAGATTATACCAACGCAAATCGACAATTGCAACTAAGGTTGTAAAAACTAAAAAAGATGATGAGAATGCGCAAAAGTTTAATCAGTATTTTGATTGGTCAGAGCCATTAACAAAAGCGCCTTCACACCGATTATTAGCAATGCTTCGTGCTGAAAACGAAGGATTTGTAAAAATGAAAGTTGAGGTTGATATTGATGAAGCCTACGATGTTATTGATGAATTAATCATAAAAGGTCAAAATAATACAACACCACATATACAATTAGCTATTGAAGATAGTTATAAACGGTTGTTGAATCCTGCTATAGGAAATGAAACTTTGCAAGAAGCCAAAGCCAAAGCTGATGCCAATTCTATTCAGGTTTTTGCTAATAATCTAGGACAGTTATTATTGGCACCACCATTGGGTGAAAAGCGAATTCTCAGCCATTGATCCAGGGTTTAGAAGTGGTTGTAAAGTGGTTTGTCTAGATGAAAAAGGCGATTTGTTATACAATGAAACCATTTACCCACATGCACCACAACATGAAGATGCTATGGCGATGAAAAAAATTCGCTCTATGGTAAACTCTTATAAAATAGATGCAATTTCTATTGGTAACGGAACGGCATCTAGAGAAACGGAGTTTTTTATTAAAAAAATTGCATTTGACAAACCAGTTCAGGTTTTTATCGTTTCTGAGGCAGGGCTTCGGTATATTCGGCATCTAAAATGGCTCGTGATGAGTTTCCTAATTATGATGTTACTGTGCGAGGATCAGTTTGCTCTCGGGAAGCGACTTTCGGATCCGTTGGCCGAATTGGTAAAAATTGATCCTAAAGCTATTGGAGTAGGACAATATCGGCATGATGTGATCAATCAAAATTAAAAGAAGAGCTGGATAATACCGTAATTCGTTGCGTTAACTCGGTTGGGATAAATATTAATACAGCGAGTAAACATTTGCTAAGTTATGTGAGTGGAATGGGAGGAAAAGCTGCCAAAAAACATTTTACAATATCGCTCAGAAAACGGTCCTTTTGAAGATCGTAAACAGTTAAAAAAAGTGCCTCGTTTAGGCGATAAGGCGTATCAACAAGGAGCTGCTTTTATTAGAATTACAAATGCTAAAAATCCGTTGGATAATTCGGCAGTACACCCTGAAGCATATGGAATTGTTGAAAAAATGGCCAAAGATTTAAAACTAACGGTTAATGATCTTATTGCTAATAAAGAACGTACAGCTTTAATTAAACCAGAGAATTATATTACGCCAGAAATTGGTTTATTGACATTAAAGGATATTATTAAAGAATTAGAAAAACCAGGTTTAGATCCTAGAAAATCGGCTAAGGTTTTTGAATTTGATCCGAATGTAAAAAGCATAAAAGATGTAAAAACCGGTATGATTTTACCAGGAATTGTTAATAACATCACCAACTTTGGTTGTTTTGTTGACATCGGTGTTAAAGAAAGCGGTTTGGTTCACATTTCCCAGCTTAAAGCAGGTTTTGTAAGTGATGTAAACGAAGTGGTAAAACTACACCAACATGTTGATGTAAAAGTAACTGAGGTTGACGAAGAGAGAAAACGTATTCAGTTGACGATGATATTATAAAACAAGAAATTCCAAATCCCAATAATATTTTACTGGGATTTGGAATTTATACAACCTATATAATTTATTAAATAAATTAAGCTGGTTTATCTTCTTCTTTTTCTTTCTTATCAGCTGGCTGATCATTGTCTTTAGCGGCGTTTTTGAATTCTTTAATTCCACTACCTAAACCTTTCATTAATTCTGGAATTTTTTTACCTCCAAAAAGTAATAAAACAACTGCTAATATAATAAGGATTTCTGTAACACCTAATCTTCCCATGATTGAATAGTTAATTGCCGGAGCAAATTTGTATATAATAAAGGCAAAGGTATACAGAATTAGTTAATATGAATTAGTTTTACTATAAAATATTTATTTTTAATCACGTTAAATATTTTATAAAATGCTATTTCAAAGGCTATCCTATTTGTATTTTGACCGTTTTATCAACACTATTAATTATTATATTTGTCAATTAAAGTACCACAATGACCGAGAAAAGACTAAAACGAATTAAATTCCGAAAAAGATTATTTGTCAAAAACCGATTGGTTATTTTGAATGAGGATACATTTGAAGAGATCTTCTCTTTCAAGTTGAATCTTATGAATGTTTTTGTAGTTGCGACATTAGGTGCTATTTTTTTAATATTAATTACCACATTTATAATCGCTTTTACACCATTACGTGAATTTATACCAGGATATTCATCAACGGAATTAAAAAGAAATGCTACTGAATTGGCTTTAAAATCAGATTCATTAACGGTTGCATTAAAGAAAAATGAAACTTATATTAAAGCGATTCAAAAAGTCTTAACTGGCCAATTAGAATATGCTAAATTTAATAAAGATTCTATCTTGTCAAGTATTGATGTAAAAGAGGAAGATGTGAATTTAGCTCCTTCTAAAGAAGAATTAAAATTGCGTGAAGAAGTGGCAAACGAAGAAAAAAAAGAAAACACTAGTTCTGTAAAAAAGAATAAAAGTGATAAAAAACAAAAATAAAGAATGTCTATAAAATCAGTCGCTGCAAAATTATTTGCCAGCAAAATTTATAATAATACGCAGACTTGGGCTAAGAAACCTATTGAAACTCAACAGAAAGTTTTTAAAAGTTTAATAAAAGCGGCAAAAGATACTGAGTTTGGAAAAGACCACCATTTTGATAAAATAAAGACGTTTGAAGATTTTAAAAAGCAAGTACCTGTAAGAGATTATGAAGATTTAAAATCATATATAGATAAAGTACAATTGGGTGAAAAAGATATTCTTTGGAAAGGGAAACCACTTTATTTTGCTAAAACATCTGGAACTACTTCGGGAGCAAAATATATTCCGCTTACCAAAGAATCCATGCCTTATCATATTGAAGCTTCTCGAAATGCAATTTTACATTACATACATGAAACTGGAAAAACAGATTTTGTAGATGGAAAAATGATTTTTTTACAAGGAAGCCCAGAATTGATTGAGAAAAATGGAATTAAACTAGGACGATTATCTGGAATTGCAGCTCATTTTGTTCCAAAATATCTTCAAAAGAACCGCATGCCATCTTGGAAAGCCAATTGTATTGAGGATTGGGAAACTAAGATTAATGCAATTGTCGAGGAAACAATAGATCAGGATATGACTATTATTTCTGGTATTCCATCTTGGGTGCAAATGTATTTTGAACGTTTAGAAGAAAGAAGCGGAAAGAAAGTCGGGGATTTATTCAAAAACTTTAATCTCTTTATTTACGGTGGAGTTAATTACGAACCCTATCGCGCAAAGTTTGAAAATCTGATAGGAAGAAAAGTAGATAGTATTGAGTTGTTTCCAGCTTCAGAAGGTTTCTTTGCTTATCAGGATTCTCAAAAATCAAAAGGAATGCTCTTATTATTGAATTCTGGAATCTTTTATGAGTTTATAAAAGCAGAGGAGTTCTTTAGTGAAAATCCAAAGAGATTAACAATTGGAGAAGTAGCGTTAGGAGTAAATTATGTTTTGATTATATCTACAAACGCAGGACTTTGGGGGTATAATATTGGAGATACGGTGCAGTTTACTTCTTTATATCCGCATCGTGTAATTGTTTCGGGAAGGATCAAGCATTATATATCGGCATTTGGTGAACATGTTATTGGCAATGAGGTAGAAAATGCAATGAAAACTGCTATGGAAAATACCAATGTTAGAATTAATGAGTTTACTGTTGCACCACAAATTAATCCGACAGAAGGATTACCATATCATGAATGGCTAGTAGAATTTGAAAATGAACCAGAAAACATGGTAACTTTTGTAGAAGCAATAGATGATGCCATGCGAAAACAAAATATTTATTACGATGATTTAATAACTGGAAATATTTTGCAGAAAGTGGTAATAACCAAAGTTGCTAAAAATGGCTTTCAGGAATATATGAAATCACAAGGAAAATTAGGAGGACAAAATAAAATACCGCGACTGTCTAATAATAGAGATATAGCAGACGCATTAAAAAAAGAATAAAACTTAAAAAGTTTAAAAATATAATTAGAATGAAAGAATCAAAAAACATTTCGAGATCACGAGCACAAGAATCATCAGCTGCTATTGAAAAAATGTACATTACAATGCGCCATTTGTTTAATAGAGGTTTCTATAAACCAATGGGAATTTCGGGCGATACATTACGTGAAGCTTTATTGGCTTTACGACCAGAAATTTATGGAAATATTGCCGATGAAAAAGTAGAACTTAACGGACTTTTATATGTTATAGAAAGGCTTCCGATAGGAATTGAAGAATGCCGTTACATCAATTTGACTTCAGATGAAGGGTATTCTAAGTCACATTTTCAAGCAATTGTTCCTCCAAAAAGAAGAAGAAATTGTTATAGAATTGATGAGGAACAAATGAATGTAGAAATTACTCGTGGACGTTCAGATATCTATGATATTTTGACCCACTTGACTTTTATTTTCATTGAATCTCATAAAATTAGAAATAGAGTTTTATTAGATGATGGAGGTGAAGTTTCACGTGATTGGTTAAAATTGGAGTTAGCAGTAATGCAAACAAAAAAGTTACCACTTATAGAAAAAGAAAAGGCAATATCGCATGTTGCAAATATCTTAGGAAGAACATTTGAAGAAGTTCTTAATATTTATGATGCTTTTGGGTCAGAATCTGAACCAGATCGATTTTTGCATGTTATTTATTGGTTAGGTAAACTAGCAATTGAAGAAGTTGTTGAAAATAATAAACGAACAATCACATTTAGTCCTATTTTAGAGAGCGTTTAGGACATCATATTCATGGAGAAATTTGGGCAACGAACATCAAGGAGGTTTTAAAGGCAAATTCGCTTTTAGACCGTCCTATTCACGTAATAAGTGCTAATATGCACAGTGTGATGAATTCTATCTTTGCTACACCTTTGTTGAAAGCTAAGTTCAAAGACAAGTCTGATTTCTTTATTTATGAAGAGCTAAGTAAATCGGGAGCAACAATTCGTAAAGACGTTGAAGCACTTGCATTGAAAAATGGAATGATTTCTTTACCTGATACTTCAGGTACTAACATCGATGTGCAAATTTTTGATACTGCTAAGATTGATTGGGCTAAAACGGCATTTCCTAAAGCTGATTTAGACGATAAGAAACCAGTAATAATTGTTATGGATTATGCGTTTGGAGAGCAAGCTTATGAAACCATTGATGAGTTATTAAAACCATTTAAAAAAGAAACACTTCTTAACGTAAAATCGGTTTCGATTATGGGTAAAGCAGGGATTCTAGAAGGAGGAAAAGGAGATATCATGATTCCGACAGCACACATAAATGAAGGAACTGCTGATAACTACTATTTTGAAAATGAGTTAACAGGAGCAATGTTTGAAGGAAATGATATTGCAGTTTTTGAAGGGGCTATGGTTACTGTATTGGGAACTTCGTTACAGAATCGAGATCTATTAAAATTCTTCCATGAATCTACTTGGGGTGTTATCGGTCTTGAAATGGAAGGCTCATATTATCAAAAAGCAATTCAATCAGCTTCAAAAATCAGAAAAAGTGTTCCACATGATATAAAAGTAAGATATGCTTATTACGCATCAGATAACCCACTAGAAACAGGAAGTACTTTGGCTTCTGGAGGATTAGGAACAACAGGGGTTAAGCCAACTTATTTGATTACGATTAAAATTCTAGAGCAGATTTTTAACGTAAAATAATAGCTTTAGCATACAAGGGCACATAAGTGCCCTTGATAAAATAAAAATAGATTTGCGATTGATGTTATCGCAAAGATTAGATTACAATATTTTAAAGAATGTAATTTATAAATTGAATTACATTTGTCACATACAAAAAATACAATGAAAAGAATACTTATTACAGGAGCAGCAGGTTTTTTAGGTTCACATCTTTGCGACCGTTTTATAAAAGAAGGTTATTATGTTATAGGAATGGATAATTTAATTACTGGTGATTTAAAAAACATTGAGCATTTATTTAAACTTGAGCATTTTGAGTTTTATCATCATGATATCACAAAATTTGTACATGTTCCTGGAGATTTAGATTATATACTACATTTTGCTTCACCAGCAAGTCCGATAGATTATTTAAAAATTCCAATCCAAACCTTAAAAGTGGGTTCATTGGGTACTCATAATTTATTAGGTTTAGCACGAGTAAAGCAAGCAAGAATTTTGATAGCTTCAACATCCAAAGTTTATGGAGATCCATTGGTACATCCACAAACAGAAGAATATTACGGAAATGTAAATACAATAGGGCCGCGTGGAGTTTATGATGAAGCAAAACGTTTTCAAGAATCTATCACAATGGCGTATCATACTTTTCACGGTGTAGAAACCAGAATAGTGCGTATTTTTAATACTTATGGACCAAGAATGCGACTTAATGATGGTCGTGTAATTCCAGCTTTTATCGGCCAGGCACTTCGTGGAGAAGATTTAACTATTTTTGGAGATGGTATGCAAACCCGTTCATTTTGTTATGTAGATGATCAGGTAGAAGGTATTTTCCGATTGTTACATTCTGATTATGTTTATCCAGTTAATATTGGAAATCCAGATGAAATTACTATAAAAGATTTCGCAGAAGAGATTATAAAACTTACTGGAACAAATCAAAAAGTAGTTTATCACCCATTACCGATTAATGATCCATTACAACGACAGCCAGATACTACAAAGGCAAAGCAATTGCTTGGTTGGGAAGCAAAAGTTAATCGAGCAGAGGGTATGAAAATCACATATGATTATTTTAAGTCCCTTTCTAAAGAAGAGCTATCGAAAGAAGAACATAAAGATTTTTCAAATTATATAAGGTAGATGCGAACAAAAACAGGAAGATATTCAGGTTATATTAGGCCTTTCTCATATTTGATAGATTTAATTATCATTAATCTATTTGCGGTTTATATAATTGATTTTCCTGTTCACAAAATTGTATTTCCTTTAGCTTTAAGCTTTGCTTGGGTTTCTATTGCTGTACATTTAGGTTTTTATGAGGTATATCGATATACTAAAGTAATTGCAATTTTAAACTGTGCATTTAAGCAATATGTTTTGTTTAGTTTGGTAGTTTTTGCATTAGCTTTTTTTATTCGAAAAGAATAAGTTTGTTTTCAGTAGTTGTATTTATTAGTTCCTCTTTTTTGGTGATATTAACCATTAAATTTTCTATTTATTTTTTCCTGAAAAAATTCAGAGTACTATATGGAGGTAATTTCAGACGAGTAGTATTAATTGGGAATAGTAAGAGCGTTGCTCCTTTGCAAAATTTTTTTACTGATAATTTAGATTATGGATATAAGCTGATGCATATATTTGATATTGGGAGTGAGAAAAAATGCCAAATTAATCAAATGAAAGATTTTGTTTTATTAAATAGAATAGATGAAATGTATTGTTCTATGATTGATTTATCGCAACAACAAATGAGAGACCTTATTTATTTTGCAGATAATAATTTGAAGACATTAAAGTTTATTCCAGACGATAAACAAATATTTTTCAGAAATTTTATGTTCGAATATTATGATTATATACCTGTTCTTAAGTTAAGGAATATTCGGCTAGATGATAATTTTAATAAAGCAGTTAAGCGTGTTTTTGATATAGTTTTTTCTACTATAATTATACTTGGAATACTTTCGTGGTTAATACCAATTATAGGAATTTTAATAAAATCAGAAACAAAAGGGCCCATTTTTTTCAAGCAAAAAAGGAATGGATTGAATAATAAAGAGTTTTATTGCTATAAGTTTCGATCGATGAAATTGAATGATGGAGCACATATAAATCTGGCTTCTAAAAACGATGAGAGAATAACAAAAATAGGTAAGTTTATTCGTAAGACGAGTATTGATGAGCTGCCACAATTTTTCAACGTTTTAATGGGGAATATGTCAGTAGTAGGACCAAGACCTCATATGTTAAGCGTAACGGAGGTTTATGCGCTTAAAATCAATAAATTTATGGTAAGGCATTTTGTCAAGCCAGGTATTACAGGATTAGCTCAAACGAGCGGGTTTCGTGGCGAAGTTGAATCGGATAAGGATATTATTAACCGAGTTAAATATGATATTTTTTACATGGAAAATTGGTCTATTTTATTGGATATAAAAATAATTTTTGATACGATTCGTAATACGCTAAAAGGCGATGATAAAGCATATTAATGGATTTAGTTTCTATTATAATTCCAACGTATAATTGCGAAAGATTTATTCATCAAACGGTGGAATCTGTTCAAAACCAAAGTTATCCTAACTGGGAAATTATTTTGGTTGACGATGCTTCGACAGATAATACAGTAACAATAATAAATAAATTTACTCAAGTTGATAATCGAATAAAGATAATCGAATTAGAAAAAAATTCAGGAAATGGTTTTGCTAGAAATGTAGCTTTGGATAAAGCAAATGGGAGGTATATAGCATTTCTTGATGCTGATGATCTATGGTTTCCCTTAAAATTAGAAAAACAAATAAAGTTCTTAAAAGATAAGAATTTGCCTTTTACGTTTAGTTTTTACGAGTGGATTGGTGAAGAAGGGAATGTTTTAAACAAAAAGATAGAAGCTCCACTAAAATTGACTTATCAGGAATTGTTTTTTTGTAACTATATAGGTAATTTAACTGCAATCTACGATGTTGATTTTTTTGGAAAAATTACAATTGAAGCTACTCAAAAAAGACAAGATTGGCGCTTATGGCTCACAATTTTAAAGCAAATCAAAGAAGCAAAACCTGTTCCTGAATCTTTGGCTTATTATAGGATAAGAAAAGATTCAATTTCATCTTCAAAGTTTAAATTGATAAAGCATAATTTTGGTGTTTACAGGCGATTTCATGGATTTAATTTTATGGTTTCATGTATTTATATGACTCGATTTTTGTTCACACAATTGGTTATTAAGCCAAGATATATAAAGAAAGTTTAGTATTTTTTAAGGTCGAAAATTGCGACCTTAAAGAATTATTTCTTATATCCAATTTTTACTCTTTCGCTTTCGTCTTCTTTTTTCTCAGTGAGTTCATCTAAATAAGAAAAGACCAATTCAATATTTTTATCATGATTCTCTAATTTCTTTTGAATCTGCAGAATATCAACTTTAATTTCGGTTGTGTCCAGAAGCATTTGTCTTACTTTCGTGAAAATACGCATGATTTGGATATTAGTTTGAATTGCTTTATCACTTTTTAGGACACTTGATAGCATCAAAACACCATGTTCTGTGAAAGCAAAAGGTAAATATTTTAAGTTAAATCCTCTGCCATTCTTCAAGGTCGCAATTTGCGACCTTGAAGAATTATACTCAACTTCAGTTAGTTGAAACATAAAATCTTCGGGAAATCTAGAGATATTTCTTTTTACTTGTTCGTTTAATCGTTTTGTTTCTATTCCATAAAGGATTGCTAAATCACTATCCAACATTACTTTTTGGTTGCGGATAAAGTATATTTTGTTTGAAATAGTTTCTTCAGAAAGCAGAGATTGATCGTCCATGAGTTTTAATTAAAAAACAAATGTAAGATTTTATTTATATCAAAAATAAGAATTAAACTGTTTTAGTTTGCCTCGATTGGTTCTTTCTAAAACTGTTTTTCGGGTAAAAGTGAAGTTTAAATTAGGCTCCAAATAATGAACAATTGCAGTTTTAATTTTATCAATTTGGTTAGTATTTAATTCTTTTTCAGATACATATTCAATTTCAAAAGTATCGATTTGAGTTTGTTTGATGATAAACTCTTTTACATTTCCATCGTCTTCGATAATACTTTTGGTAACATAATAAAAGGTTAAGCCAGGTGATTTTTTCCCACTAGGTAATAACGCAATATCATTGGTTCTGCCAATAAGTTTTTTAAGGATTGGTTTTTGTAATGTGCTTTTTTCATCCAGAATCCCCATGTCGCCAATATCATATCTAATAAATGGATGCGCTTTGTTAAATAATGAAGTAATTACAATCTTGCCTTCAGTTCCATTGGGAACAGGTTGATTATTTTCATCCAGAATCTCGACAAAAAGAGTTTCGGTATTTATTTGCCATTTTCCTTTAGGGTTTTCAAAAGCAATTAAATCAAGTTCAGAGGCTCCATATTCATTAACAACAGGAATCCCCAATTGCTTCTTCAAAAGAATTTTATCAGATTCAAAAAGCATTTCTGAAGTAACAAAACAAGCTTTTAATGTTGGACAGATATCTTTTAAGACGATGTTTTTCTTTTCTAAAAACTTAGCAAACAAAACAATCGAACTTGTGTAACCGTTGAGGTAATCGAATTTTTTTGTTTGAAATTTTTGTAAAAACTGTTCCAAAACAATATCTGATAAATTAAAAATTGGAAAGCGATAGCGGTTACTAAAAAAATCTTTTAAACGTTCTTTTCTGTTTCCAATAAAATCCATTGGAATTCCATAAAAACGCGCCTGATACGAAGTATTAAAATTTATTCCGTGCCAACCAAAACGCATACTATTTGAAGCCCAGGTTAAGGCATGACAATATTTATCTTTGGCAAAAACAAAAGGAGTTCCGCTTGATCCAGAGGTTTTGTTGAGGTAAACGTTTTTTATAGAATAACCTTTAGATAGCCTTTCAGAAAGAGGTTTTTGTAAATTCTGTTTGTTCAAAACAGGTAAATCATTCCAGTTTTTGGTATTTATACAACCAGCCAATGATTTGTAAAACGGATTGTTTTGCAAATGATAAGCAACGATCTCCTCTTTTTTTATGCTGAATAAATAGAGCATGTTCTTCTTCAGAAAATTGAATGATGGTATCCAATTCAGCTTTAGCTTCCTTAATCGGGAATCCATTTATAAGAAGAGA
This sequence comes from Flavobacterium sp. TC780, assembly GCF_056783245.1. Taxonomy (NCBI): domain Bacteria; kingdom Pseudomonadati; phylum Bacteroidota; class Flavobacteriia; order Flavobacteriales; family Flavobacteriaceae; genus Flavobacterium; species Flavobacterium sp. TC780. The sequence continues at coordinate 13,129 of NZ_JBXBAV010000054.1, forward strand.
AAGATCAAAAAGTCGAAGCATTTGGAGCATAAATTTTATCAAAAATAATACTTACCAACAACTAAAAATCAAGAACCAACAACTTTTTAAAAATTAATTCTGTTTTAAGGTTAAAAGCAATTATTTTTGCACCACAACTAAATACAACTATACAATGACAATTTTACTATTGGGTTCAGGAGGAAGAGAGCATGCATTTGCATGGAAAATGATTCAAAGTCCGCTTTGCGATAAACTTTTTGTGGCACCAGGAAATGCTGGAACAGCAGGTATTGCTCACAATGTAAACATTAGTCCAACCGATTTTGAAGCAATAAAAACCTTAGTGCTTCAGGAAAACATAGGTATGGTTGTTGTTGGACCCGAAGATCCATTGGTAAAAGGGATTTACGATTACTTTAAAAATGACGAAAGTTTAAAACATATTCCGGTTATCGGGCCATCAAAATTAGGTGCACAACTTGAAGGAAGTAAAGAGTTTGCTAAAGAATTTTTGATGAAACATAAAATCCCAACAGCAGCTTACGATAGTTTTACTGCAGCAACTGTAGAAAAAAGGATGTGAGTTTCTAGCAACATTGCAACCTCCATATGTTTTAAAAGCAGATGGTTTGGCAGCAGGAAAAGGAGTTTTGATTATTCAAGATTTAGAAGAAGCTAAAACGGAATTAAGAAACATGCTTGTTCATGAAAAATTTGGTGCAGCGAGTTCAAAAGTGGTTATCGAAGAATTCTTAGATGGTATCGAGCTAAGTTGTTTTGTATTAACGGATGGTAAAAGCTATAAAATACTTCCTACTGCAAAAGATTACAAACGTATTGGAGAAGGTGATACAGGATTAAATACAGGCGGAATGGGAGCAGTTTCTCCAGTTCCTTATGTTGATGCTGTTTTAATGGAAAAAATCGAAACACGCATCGTTAAACCAACAATCGAAGGTTTCCAGAAAGACGGAATCGAATATAAAGGTTTTGTGTTTATTGGATTGATAAATGTTAATAATGAACCAATCGTTATAGAATACAATGTAAGAATGGGTGATCCAGAAACTGAAGTTGTAGTTCCGAGATTAAAAACTGATTTAGTAGAATTGTTCTTGGCTGTAGCCAATGAAAAATTAGATACAATTTCTCTAGAGGTAGATCCAAGAAGTGCTACAACAATTATGGTTGTTTCAGGAGGTTACCCAGAGGATTTTGAAAAAGGAAAAGTAATTTCTGGATTAGAGACTATTTCAGATTCTATTGTTTTTCATGCAGGGACAAAGTTAGATAACAACAATGTGCTAAGTAATGGAGGAAGAGTTTTGGCAGTGACTTCGTATGGAGACAACTTTCAAGAGGCCATAAAAAAATCTTATCAAAACATAGACAAGCTAAATTTTGATAAGATGTATTTTAGAAAAGATATTGGCTTCGACTTACTTTAAAAAAGAGTGAGCCGTAGTATCTTGATTTTCTGTTCCGGCTGCATCAAAAATGCGTAATTGTTTAATCCAATATACCATTGCAGCTGCACAGATAATCATGAAAATCCAATTAATTGTATTAGCACCAAACCATGATACAAGTTCTAATGAACGTAAAAAATCAAGTGGAGCAAATAAAATGTTTACGAATAAGTACTGTATTCCTTCAAAAAAAGCTGTCATAATTTATAAAATTATTTTGTTATTTATTGTTTTGTAACGCATTGAAGTTATAAATCCCGATAATCAGAATCTTTATTTCAAGTTGTTGGTTTCCTTTTTAAACAAGTATTATATTTACAGTCACAAAAGTATAAAATATCCTTATGATAACAAGTGTTTTTAAAAAATCTACACCATTAAATTATTCATTGGTCGTAATTTTAATGCTGGTTTTCTTTTTCATCTATCAATTTCAAGATATTTCTTGGGCAAAATCACTTATATCAATTTCAGAAAAAATAAGTTTATCGATAGTTGTATTAGGATCGATGTTGGTAACAAATTTTGTGGTCAAGAAAAACGGGCTTAGTAAAGACAATGGTTACACGATATTTTTTTATTTATTGTTAACGTTATTCTTTCCATCAGCATTTAATAATCCTACTATTTTACTTGCTAATTTTTTTGTGCTATTAGCGCTTCGTCGCTTGTTATCATTGCAATCCCTTAAAGCTTCAAAAGAAAAAATATTTGATGCATCATTATGGATTTTATTGGCTTCTTTGTTCCAATTTTGGTGTATTTTATTCCTTATATTGGTATTTATATCGATAATTTTTCACGTTGCAGGTGATTATAGAAACTGGATTTTACCATTTATAGCCCTTTTTACTATAGCTACACTTTTTCTATTAGTGTCTTTATTGTTTAATATTGATGTAATTACATTTTTTAAAAATCATGCATTGCTTGATTTTAGAATCAATTATTTCACCAGTAACTATCAAAATGGGGCTTTATCAATATATGTAGCAGTAGCTTTGTTCTTAGTGGTTTCGTTGTTATTAACATTATCAAATAGACCATTATTACTACATTCTTCTTATAAGAAAATTGTAGCTTATTTCTTTATAGGAGTTATTATATTTTTGGTATCTCCTAATAAAAGCAATGATTTATTATTGTTTACAGTTGCACCTTTGGCTATTATGGGATCAAGTCATATTGAGTTTTCGCAAAACAAGCTAAGCAATGAAATCGTTTTTGGAGTCTTGATTTTATGTAGTCTTTTTACTTTTTTCTCTCAATTATAGCTTATTTCCATACGCTAAGTCACCAGCATCACCTAATCCAGGAACGATATAATTTTTCTCATTTAAGTTACTATCTAAGGCAGCAATCCATAAATGACAAGAATCAGGCAGGTGTTTTTCTAGATAAGCAACACCTTCTGGAGCAGCAATTACAACAGCAAGGTGCATTTCTTTTGGTGCACCATTTTGTATTAATTTTTCATAAACAGCAACAATAGATTGGCCAGTAGCCAGCATTGGATCTATTAACAAAACAGTTTTATTATTGATACTAGATAAGGCCTGATATTCGACCAAAATAACAAATTCAGCATCGTTGTTTGGGTGATGTCTGCAAGCCGAAACAAAACCATTTTCGGCTTCATCAAAGTAATTTAAGAAACCAATATGTAATGGTAAACCAGCACGTAAAATAGAACATAAAATAAGTTTATCATCTATTTCGGTAGTATTTTTAAAGCCGAGAGGCGTTTCTATTTCTACGTTTTTATAAGATAGATCTTTACTTATTTCATAAGCCATAATTTCACCAATTCGCTCAATATTTCTTCGAAAACGCATACTGTCGTTTTGAACTTTTATATTTCGTATCTGGCCTAAAAAATGGTTTAATACGCTGTTGTTTTCGGATAAATAATGAATCTGCATGATGGTATTTTTTAATTTATTTTAAAATCAGATTTATGATAAATAGATTTATGATTTGATATTTTTTTATAAAAGTATAAAAAGTATCTTTGTATCTATAAAAATTAAAGACATGTTTTCAAAATTAGCATATTCTGTATTCGAACAAAGCATCAAAGATTATCATAAATTTGATAATGTTGATCAGCCAATAAACAATCCATATCCTAAAGATAAATTTGAACATTTATTATATTTAAAAAACTGGATAGACACCGTACAATGGCATTTTGAAGATATTATTCGTGACCCGAATATTGATCCAGTTGCTGCACTTACTTTAAAAAGAAGAATTGATGCCTCTAATCAGGAACGTACTGATATGGTGGAATATATTGATAGCTATTTTTTACAAAAATTTAGCAATGTAAAAGTAAAAGACGGAGCTAAAATTAATTCAGAAAGTCCTGCATGGGCATTTGATAGATTATCTATTTTGGCTTTAAAAATTTATCATATGAATGAAGAAGCTACTCGTGCAGAAGCTACTCAAGAGCATAGAGATAAATGTCAGGAAAAATTAAATATCCTTTTAGAGCAAAGAAGCGATTTATCTACAGCAATAGATGACTTGTTAACAGACATTGAAAATGGAGATAAATTCATGAAAGTGTACAAACAAATGAAAATGTACAATGATGATGATTTGAATCCTGTTTTATACCAAAATAAAAAATAATTGGCAGAATTGTCCAATAAAATTAAGCATATAGCCGTCATGAGACTTTCCGCAATGGGAGATGTCGCCATGACGGTTCCTGTTTTACGCGCATTTGTAAAACAGCACCCTGAGGTTCAATTAACCGTAATTTCACGCCCTTTTTTTAAACCATTTTTTGATGGCATACCTAATTTGACTTTTTTCGTTTTTGATGATAAAGAGCGTCATAAAGGTTTTATTGGATTAGTGCGTTTATATAAAGATTTAAAAAAGCTGCATATTGATGCTTTTGCCGATTTACATAATGTTTTACGATCTAAAGTTGTTCGTACTTTTTTCGCTTTAAGCGGAAAAAAAACTGCTTTTGTTGATAAAGCAAGAGAGGATAAAAAGGCATTAATGAGAGCAGAAAATAAAGTCTTTAAGCAATTACCAACAATGTTTGAAAGACATACAAAAGTGTTTGAAGAACTAGGTTTTTCGGTGGATTTATCTAATCCTGTATTTCCTAAAAAAGCTGTTTTAAGCGCAGAAATTACTGATCTGATTGGAGAAAACTATCAGAAATTAATAGGAATTGCACCTTTTGCTCAATACGAATCTAAGGTATATCCTTTGGATTTGATGCAGGAAGTAATTGCAAAATTAGCTGAAAATAAAGAGTATACAATTTTACTTTTTGGTGGAGGAAAAAAAGAAATCGAAATTTTAGAATCGTTTTCTAAGCCTTTTAAAAATGTAATAAATGCAGCAGGGAAAATCAAGTTTCAACAAGAATTAAAACTGATTAGTAATCTCGATGTAATGCTTTCTATGGATTCAGGAAATGCTCATATTGCTGCAATGCTGGGTGTAAAAGTAGTTACACTTTGGGGGGCAACACATCCGTATGCAGGATTCTTACCATTTAATCAAAAGCTAGAAGATGCATTGGTATCAGATAGAAATAAATTTCCTTTATTACCAACATCAGTATATGGAAATAAAATAGTTCCTGGTTATGAAGATGCCATGCGAACGATTTTACCAGAGAAAGTAGTGGCTAAGATTCAGTCGCAGTTGTAATAAATTAGTATTCATTCACAGTTTTTAGTATACAGAAGTCTTGTTATACATAAAAATTAAGCTTTGAAATAAAAAAAGAGTTTGCAGTTCAAGTGCAAACTCTTTTTTATTGATTTGTATTCAATAAATGTCTGAAAACTTTGACCGCTACTGAATATTGATATTAAATACTAAACGTCATCGTAGTCTACATAAATAGATTCAGATGTTGGATGTGCTTGACAAGTAAGAATTAATCCGTCTGCGATTTCTTTATCAGTTAAAATCGAGTTCTTTTTCATCTCGGCAGTTCCCGAAGTTACACGAGCAAGACAGCTACTGCAAATTCCGCCCTGACAAGAATAAGGAGCATCAATTCCTTGCTTTAAAGCAGCATCAAGAATGGTTTGTTTTTGTGACATCTCAAAAGAAACTTCCTCATCATCAACAAGAACAGTAATTTTAGAATGCCCTTCTAATGAAGTGTCGATTTTATTTTCTTGTGTAGAAGAAGTGAAAAGCTCAAATTTTATAGCTGATTCTTTTACATTTTTCTCTTTTAAAATACCTGAAACTGTATTAATCATTTCTTCAGGGCCACACAAATAGAATTTATCAAATTCTAATTCTTTATGTTTGTTATTCAAAACATAATTTACTGCCGATTTATCTATTCGACCAAACAATGCATTTTCAGCTTTAGCTTGACTAAAAACATAATGTACAAATAAACGGCCTACATATTGTAATTGTAAATCATGTAGTTCTTGATGAAAAATAGTGTCTTCGACTGTTTTATTTCCGTAAACTAATGCAAATGAACTTTTTGGTTCACTTTTTAAAACTGATTTTAGAATAGAAAGAACAGGAGTTATTCCGCTTCCAGCAACAAATGCAGCATAGTTTTTTTGTCTTTCCGGATCAGGTTCAAATGTAAATTTGCCCTCTGGTTTACCAACTTCAAGGACATCTCCAGCTTTGAGTTTTGTCGTTGCGAATTGAGAAAAAACACCATTTTTTACTGCTTTTACAGCAATTCGTAATTCACCACTTTCTGGAGAAGAACAAATAGAATAAGCACGACGAAGTTCTTTGTTGTCTAGTGTTAATCGTAAATTGATATATTGTCCTGCAACAAAAGTATAGTTAGATTTTAGTTCTTCAGGAACATTAAAAAGTATTGAGACTGCAGCAGCAGTTTCGCGTCTTACTTCTTTTATTATTAGTTTTAGGAATGAAGGCATGATATTATTTTTTTGCAAAAGTAGCAAACAGCTATTAAATGATTGGTATTAAACAGTAATATTTTATTTTGTTTGTAACGTTTTCTTACATTTACATACATACTGGCAGACTAAACCCCAAAAACATGATTAAAAAATTTATTTATCTCGAATGGAAAGCCTTTTCAAGGTCGGCATCTTTTGGTGCTAACGTAGCATTGAAAATTATAATAGGTTTTCTGGCAGTTTATTTCTCACTTATTTTTATAGCAGCTGGAGCTGGTGCTTTTTATGTTCTTAAAAAGATGAATCTGGATCCTTTATTAACTATAAATAAGTTCTTAGTTTATTATTTTTTATTCGATTTAGCCCTTAGACTTTTAATGCAAGCTATTCCTGTACTTAATATAAGACCTTTATTGACATTGAGAATCCAAAAGAAAACGATAGTTCATTTTTCACTTGGAAAAACAGCTATATCATTTTTTAATATTATTCATGCGTTCTTTTTTCTTCCTTTTACGATAGTATTACTACTAGAAGGATACGATATACTGGGTGTGATTTTTTGGCTTTTAGCTATAATAGCATTAATTTATATCAATAATTACCTGAATATTTTATTAAGTAATATTGACAAATTATTTGTCCTTTTTCTTGGAATAATTGTCATCCTGGGGGGATTACAATATTATAATTTTTTTGACATTACAAATTATACTGTTTTATTTTTTGATGGATTATATGTAATAAAAGGCCTTTTTCTTATTCCGATTTTAGTTTTGATAGGATTGTATTATGTAACGTTTAATTATTTTAAAAGCAATTTGTATCTTGATGCAGGACTTTCGAATAAGCATGATATTGCTAAAACTGAAAATCTGACATGGCTTAACCAATTCGGGACATTAGGAACGTTTCTTAAAAATGACATTAAACTTATAAAGAGAAATAAAAGATCCAAGATGACTATCATGATGAGTATCCTTTTCTTATTTTATGGTTTTTTATTTTATTCTGGAGGAGTAGAATCATATAATAACCCTGTTATGCACATTTTTGCAGGTATCTTTGTTTCAGGTGGTTTTCTGTTTACTTTCGGACAATTTGTACCAAGTTGGGATAGTTCGTATTACCAACTTATGATGACACAAAACATCCCGTACAAAGGGTATATTACATCAAAATGGTGGCTAATAGTTATCGCAACAATTGTTTCAACAATAATAGCTTCATTTTATCTTTATTTTGGATGGCAAGTGTACCTTACAATTGTGGTTGGAGCAATTTATAATATAGGTGTTAATTCACATTTAGTTCTTTTAGGAGGAGCATTTACTAAAACTCCAATTGATTTAACATCAACTAGTGGTGCTTTTGGAGATAAAAAAGCGTTTAACGTAAATGCTATGCTGCTTACGCTTCCTAAATTATTACTACCAGTGGGATTGTACTGGATTGGTTTCTCTCTTGGAAATCCTAATATTGGTTTAGCATTGGTTGCTTTAGCAGGAATAATAGGTTTTGTATTTAGAGACAAGGTTTTTCTTTTGATCGAAAAAGATATAAAATCGAAAAATATAAAACCATAAGCGCATACAAACAAAAGAGTTAATTCATCAATTTCAAAATGTGTCAATTAGAAAATGAACTTCAATTGACGTAATAAAAAAATAAAAATTACCATGATACAAGTAAATCAACTTTCAAAAACATATAACGAAACAACTGTTTTAAAAATAGAAAATCTTGAGATTCCAAAGGGACAAAGTTTTGGACTGGTAGGGAATAATGGAGCAGGGAAAACTACTTTTTTTAGTTTGTTGTTGGATTTGATTCAACCCTCTACAGGAAATATAATTAATAATAATATACAAGTAAACAATGATGAAGGTTGGAAAACGTTTACTGGTTCTTTTTTAGACGAAAGTTTTCTGATAGGATACTTAACTCCAGAAGAGTATTTTTATTTTGTAGGAGATTTACGTAGACAAAATAAAGCCGATGTTGATGCATTGTTATCAAAACACGAAGAGTTTTTTAATGGTGAAATTCTAAAAAACAAAAAATACCTGCGTGATTTATCCAAAGGGAATCAGAAAAAAGTAGGAATTATAGCAACACTTATCGGAAGTCCCGAAGTAATTATTTCTAGATGAACCATTTGCTAACTTAGATCCTACAACAGTAAGTAGATTAAAAAAAATAATTAAAGAACTAGCAGATAATCCGAATGTTACTGTTTTGGTTTCGAGCCATGATTTGCAGCATACAGTTGAAGTTTGTGATAGAATAGTTGCTTTGAATAAAGGAGAAATTGTAAAAGATATCCAAACTTCTAAAGAGACACTTCAAGAACTCGAGGCGTTTTTTGCCGTTTAAATATAAATATCTCAAAAAGAAGCGTATTTTTACCAGTCATTATACTAAAAAACTTTTTTAGATGTTAAATGTTAAAAGTGTTTCCCATTGAAAAACAATCGATTTAAATACATTTTTCTGCTCCTATTTATCTCTTTTTTGATAGCTTGTTCTACAAAAAAGAGATACGTTTTTGGCAAGAAACTCCCATGCCTTAAGTACAAAATACAATATTTTGTATAATGGGCAAGTAGGTTTTGATAAAGGGATGAAAGCTATAGAAGCTAATTATACCGATAATTTTTGGAAATTACTGCCTGTTGAAAGGATGCAAATTGAAGAAGGAAATTTGGACGAAGCTAAAACTAAAAACCCTGATTTTCAACTTGCAGAAACAAAAGCGACCAAGGCGATTCAGAAACACTCAATGAATATTGGCGGGCGGGAGAAAAACAGTCAGATAGATGAAGCATATTTGATGCTTGGCCAAGCTCGTTATTATGACCAGAGATTCTTACCAGCTTTGGAAGCATTTAATTACATTTTATATAAATACCCAACAAGTAGCAATATCAATACCGCAAGAATTTGGCGCGAGAAAACCAATATGCGATTAGGTAATGATGAGTTGGTTATAAAAAACATCTATAAACTATTTAAAGGAGTTGCATTAAAAAACCAAATATATGCTGATGCAAATGCTTTATTAGCAGAAGCTTTTATTAACTTAGAACAGAAAGATAGTGCAATTACAAAACTTAAAATTGCAGAAGAATTTACCAAAAGAAACCCAGAAAGATCCAGATACCGTTTTATTTTAGGACAATTGTATCAGGAAACGAATAAGAGAGATAGCGCACTTTATTTTTATCAATCGGTGATTGATATGAACAGAAGATCGGAACGAAAGTATGTAATTAATGCTTATGCAAAAAAGGCTCAGTTATTTGATTATCAAACTGGAGATAGTACAGTTTTTATCAAAACATACAATAAATTAATTGCTGATAGAGAAAATAGACCATTCCTGGATGTAATTTATTATGAAATGGGAGTTTTCTTTGATAAACGGAAAAATGAAAAATCGGCATTAGAGTTTTATAATTCTTCATTAAAAAGAAAATCTAAAGATCCATATTTGGTAGCATCTACTTATCGAAATATTGGTAATATGTACTTTAAAAAAGCAAGTTATACATTGGCAGCAAAGTATTATGATAGTACTTTGGTAAAAATGGATTCTAAAACAAGAGAGTATGTATATATCCAAAAAACTCGAAAAAATCTAGATGATGTAATAAAATACGAAGGTATTGCGAAACGTAATGATAGTATTATTAATGTAGTTGGACTTTCAGACTCAGACAGAGTAAAATATTTTGGAGATTATATCGCCAAGTTAAAAACTGCTGATGAAGCCAAACGAATTCTTGAAGAAAAACAAAAAGAGAAGATTGCTAATATAGAGCGAAATACAAATGGAGGAGGCCTGGAAACAATAACTGCAAAAGGAGCTTTACCAGGTAATTCTGAAAAAAGTGGTGTTCCAAGTCCGCCAACAGGAAATGAGGTTGCGAGTGTTTTTTATTTTTATAATCCATCAACAGTCGCTTACGGTAAATTACAATTCAAAAAACTGTGGGGAAACAGAGAAATAAATAGCAACTGGAGATTAACATCAAATAAATCGAATGCAAATTCTGATGATGATAAATCAACAGCTTTTGTTGAAAATGATTCAATAAAAGAGGAAGTAATAGTCGAAAAATATACTACAGATTTTTATTTAAAACAACTTCCAAAAGACAAAAAAGCAATAGACAGTATTGTTCAGGAACGAAATTTTTCGTACTATCAATTAGGTCTTATTTATAAAGAAAAATTCAAAGAATATGAATTGGCTAGCAATAAGTTAGAGCAATTATTAAAGAATAATCCTGAAGAAAAATTGATTTTGCCATCGATGTATAATCTCTATAAAATTTATGAGATTACAAATCCAGCAAAAGCGGTATCGATGAAAATGGATATATCTACACGTTATCCAAATTCACGCTATGCACAAAATCATAAATAATAATGGTTTAGATGAGGGAGAAGGAATAAAGGCACCAGAAAAAGAATATCAAAAATGGTATAAATTATTCCAGAAGAAAAATATGCTGAAGTCTTAAATAATATTGATAACCTTATAAATCAATATTCGGGAGATGAAATAGTTTCTAAATTTGAATTATTAAAAGCTAATACATTAGGAAAAGCTAAAGGATTAGTTGCGTATAAAAAAGCGATAGAAAATGTAGCAGAGAATTATCCAAATAGTGAAGAGGGTAAAAAAGCACAGGATGTTTTAACCAATCAGATTCCATTTTTGGAGAAGCGTGTATTTACAACTGTTGATAACAAAAGTTGGAAAATCCTGTATAAAATTGATATTCAGGATGAAAAAGCAAGAAAAACAATTGAAGATATTATTAAAAAATTCCTAGTTGATGAGAACTTTCAAAAGCTTACTTATTCTTTTGATAAATATGATTTGGAATCAGGATTTGTTACCATTCATGGTATAAAATCAGAGAGTTATGCAAATGATGTTGCCAAAGTATTAAAGAAAATAAAAAGTATAATTTGGTAGCATATCCTGCAGTAATAATATCAAGTGACAATTATAGTATAGTACAAATTAATAAAAATTTAGAGCTTATTTAGCTCCTAAAACCCCTTAATCATGTTTAATAAAGCCCCAAAATTTAGCACAGAACACCTAGGAAAAACAAATAGAATAGTTGAAGGAACTATCATAACTGGAGATATTACATCGCTAGCCGATTTTAGATTAGACGGAGAATTAATAGGTAATTTTACCTTCGAAAGGAAAAATTGTAATAGGTCCAGCAAGTAAAGTTAAAGGAGATATCATTTGCCAAAATGCAGATATTGAAGGAGAATCACAGGGAAAGATTAAAGTTGCTGAGCTTTTAAATGTAAAAGCAACTGCAAAAATTAATGGAGAAATAACTGTAGGTAAATTATCTGTAGACGTTACCAATTTACAATGATTTGTATAATGGCAACAGATTTAAAAAGTGGAATAAATGACGGCAAGGAACCAAATGATAATCAGAGAAATAAAAATGGTTAGTTTTTGTTAACATTCCAATACAGATGGGAGTAATTATATTTTTATTTTCCTATTTGGGTATTTGGTTAGACAAAAATATTCAAACGGCGGTTCGCTGTGGACAATTATATTGTCTTTATTTTCTGTCTTTCTAGCACTTTATAATGTCATCCGACAAGTTAAAAATTTAAATAAATAATGAATAGAGTTGTAGATTTTCTTAAGTATTTTGTTCCTTTTTCGATTGTATTGTTAGTCTCACAATATTTTATAATGCAATCGTTATCAGATAAATTAGTTTTTTTTTATTCCGTGTGGAGTATTTACATATTTAATATTGTAGCTACTTTTTTAGTGTACTTGTTTTTAATTTATGTAAATAAAATTTTTCCAACTTATACAGGGTTCGCTTTTCTTGGAGCAAGTTTTTTTAGAATGATGGTGGCCATCATTTTTCTGATTCCTTTAATAAAAGCAGGCGTTAAAGATCCAATAATTGATTTGGGAGCATTTTTTATCCCTTATTTTTTATTTTTACTTTTTGAAACATATTTTACAGTTAGGCTAATAAATAAAACCTAATCGATTCATTATTAGATAAATTGATAATTTAAAATGTAATATTAAAAAACATATCCATAAATTTTCAATTTTCAATTTAAAATGTACCTTTGCAAAAAATTTTTGGAACCTAAAATTAGATAAAGATTTAATAATGATATTTTCAAATAAACCAGTTCAGTACTTATTAGTTACATTATTAGCATTTACTTCGTCGATGAATTACGGATCTACTCCTGTTGATAGTGTTTCTGTTAAACACGAAAACGTTGTTGAGACAGTAGAAGTAAGCGGTCACGGAGAAAGTGTTGGTCACGAAATAGAAAAAGAATTTAATGCAAGTGAATTAATTAATTCACACATTGGAGATTCTCATGATTTTCATATTGCTGATTGGGATGGTCATCCTATTTCTATGAGTCTGCCAGTTATTTTGTGGACCAAAATGGATTGGAAATTTTTTCATCTGCAAAATTTCACCATGATAATTCAGGTGAGCATGTGGTTGATATTAATGGGCAGAAATTAGTTCGTTATAAAGAGATAATTTTTTACGCTGATAAATTTGAAACAATGACAGCTGATCAGAAAAATACTGGAGCTTTTGCTTTTGATGCAAGACCTTTAGATTTTTCTATCACAAAGAATGTTTTCTCAATGTTGCTTCAGCATTAGTTTTGTTTTTCTTATTTTTTGCAGTAGCAAGATCATATAAGAAAAATCCAAATGCCCCAAAAGGATTGGCAGGATTTTTAGAGCCATTAGTTACATATGTTAGAGATGAGATTCCGATTCCAAATATTGGAGCAAAAAAAGCTGGTAAATACATGCCATATCTTTTAACTATATTTTTCTTTATATGGATTAATAACCTTATCGGATTGATTCCTTTCTTTCCATTTAGTTCTAACTTAACAGGTAATATCTATTTTACATTTGTAATGGCATTCATTACTTTTATCGTTACAACTTTAAGCGCAAACAAAAATTACTGGGGACATATTTTTAATACACAGGAGTTCCTGTGTGGTTGGCTCCAATTATGATTCCTGTAGAGATTATAGGAATGCTTACTAAGCCATTTGCATTGATGATTCGTTTATTTGCAAACATCACTGCTGGTCACATTATTATTTTAAGTTTAGTTTCTTTGATTTTCATTTTCAAAACTATTGCTATCGGACCAGTTGCTGGAGCATTCGTATTGTTCATGAGTGTATTAGAAATGTTAGTTGCTGCTTTGCAAGCGTATGTATTTACTTTGTTATCAGCATTATTTATTGGTCAGGCTGTTGAAGAGCACGATCATCATTAATCAGAGTTTTATTAATTATTAACTATATAAATTTATTATTATGGTATTAGCTGGAATCGGAGCTGGATTAGCTGTAATTGGTGCAGGTCTTGGATTGGAAAAATTGGTGGTTCTGCAATGGACGCTATCGCTCGTCAACCAGAAGCTGCTGGAAAAATCCAGACTGCTATGATTATTGCTGCTGCACTTATTGAAGGGGTTGCTCTTTTTGCAGTAGTTGTTGCGTTAATTACAAACGCATAATTAAAACATAAAACTTCCTGTAGCGGTTGGCTTCAGGAAGTTTTTTAAAAAAAGACAAACAAATTTTAAATATATAATGTTATGCAATTAACTTCACCAGAAAGTTTAATTTTTTGGACAACAATTATCTTTATTGTTTTCTTCCTTTAATGGCAAAATTTGCTTGGAAACCTATATTAGGTGCAGTAAAAAGCCGTGAAGAATCTATCAACGAAGCTTTAGCATCTGCTGAAGCAGCTCGTAGGAAATGCGAATTTAACTGCTGATAACGAGCGTATCTTAAAAGAAGCTCGTGCGGAACGTGATGCGATGTTAAAAGAAGCTCGCGAAATGAAAGAGCAAAATGA
>NZ_JBXBAV010000055.1:0-8138 GCF_056783245.1 Flavobacterium sp. TC780
TACCATTTGGCCAAGGTTAATACATGCTCCTGTTGTTAGGGAGGCAGCACCTAACTCTTGAAAAAGGGCTTGATGAAAAGTTATTAGCACCACATTTAGCATACCTTGATGGATTGTTAATTAAATACCCACAAAGTCCCGAAAATGAAGCAATTCGATTTGTGATTACAAATGATTTAGCTTTGACATATTTATTGTTAGAGAATAAGCAGAAAGCATTGTTTTACGCTGATTTACTTGTTAAAAATGACAGACGGGATTCTAGAGGTTCAGATATTATAGATAGAGCCAATACGGCAGATTTTGTTGATAAAAAAGTAAGAACTCATACGAATCGTTTTGTTGATTTGAAAAAGTTAGGTTTTAAGATAAATGAAGAAAAAGAAGAGTTAAGACTTGCTTTCTTTGAAAAAATTGATAGACAAGAAGCTGATTGGGAACAAGAAAAAGCAACTAGAGTTGAATTTTTGGAAAAAAGTAAAATTCAAAGAGACAATATGCTTGATTCTATAGCTTATCAGAGCAATCCTGATTTATTGGCAAAAATAATAAACAGATTGGGAGGAAGTGAAAATCTAAAAAAAAAATAGACAAAACACACCTGACTTCTAAGTTGGTATTAGAGGAAAGTAATGTACCTCATATAGAGGAAAGATGGGCTACTTCTGCAAATTTTCTTCTTAAAAAAGAAAATGCCTGAAACTTATTACCAAATAGTGAATGGTCCGGAATCTTGGAGCCATGATGATAGAGAAAAGGGAGTAGAAGCAAAATGGAAAAAATCATCTGCAACAGATCATTCAAATCTTTCGGCAAATCTAGATCCAATTAATTTGATCTCAGGTTTTAGACTTGATTTGTGGAATAAATATGAATTGTTAGGAGAGGAAATGGCAGCAGGAAAACTTTGCTATCATTTAACTTATTTTGAAAAAACATTGATTTTAATAATAGAACAATTCCTAAAACGGAATACCATCTTTTTATAGATAAAGAAAATTTTAATGTTGTTTCGGTTGAAAAAACAGAATTTGATGATGGAAATAAAGCTTTTTTGAGAAAAACTTTTAAGGACTATCGAGAAGTTGTGGCTTTGAATAATGGTCGAATTCCGTATAAGATTCAATATGAAATAGAAGATTATTACGGAGATACGTTATATGAAGAGCAAAGAGATAAAATCGAAATTAATCCTATGTTTGCTAACCGAATTTTTATTAAGGAAGTCTATTTCGGATCTTTTAAATGAAGATTTAGACTATTAGCAATGACCATTTTTTGTTAATCAAAAAAGATGATGTGTTTTCTTTTTAACGGATGCTATGAAATATTTTCTTGAAGATTGAATTCTTAAGGTTTTCAGTTTTTAGAAAATATTTTTGTTTAAATCAATAACATTTTTTGATAAACGTAGAATTATAAATGTATTAACAAATTTAATTAGTGAATTGGTGGCTAAAAAAATGAAAATTCCTTACTTTCGCACTTCGATTTAAGAAAAGGATAAAATGAGCACAAAATTTACTGAATACAAAGGACTTGACTTACCAACTGTAGCGTCTGAAGTTCTTGATTTTTGGAAGAAAGAAAATATATTTGAAAAGAGTGTAACTACTCGCGAAGGTGCTGTGCCTTTCGTTTTTTTCGAAGGTCCGCCTTCGGCAAACGGATTGCAGGAATTCACCACGTAATGGCACGTGCTATTAAAGATATTTTTTGCAGATATAAAACTCAAAAAGGATTTCAGGTAAAACGTAAGGCTGGATGGGATACTCATGGATTACCTGTAGAATTAGGTACTGAGAAAGAATTAGGTATTACTAAAGAAGATATTGGGAAAACAATTTCTATTGAAGAATATAACGAAGCGTGTAAAAAAACCGTAATGCGTTATACAGATGTATGGAATGATTTAACTGAAAAAATGGGATATTGGGTAGATATGGAAGATCCATATGTGACTTATAAACCAAAATATATGGAGTCGGTTTGGTGGCTTTTGAAACAAATCTATAGTAAAGGTTTGATGTACAAAGGCTATACAATTCAGCCTTATTCTCCAAAAGCAGGAACAGGATTGTCTTCGCATGAAGTAAATCAGCCTGGAAGTTATAGAGATGTTACCGATACAACTGTAGTAGCTCAGTTTAAAGCAACTAATGAAACATTGCCAAGTTTCCTTCAAGGATTTGGCGATATTCATATTTTGGCTTGGACAACAACTCCTTGGACGTTACCAAGTAACACTGCATTAACAGTTGGGCCAAAAATTGACTATGTTTTAGTTAAAACATTCAATCAATATACATTTGAGCCTATCAATGTTATTTTAGCTAAGAATTTAGTTGGAAAACAATTCAGTAAAGGGTTCTTCGAAAGTAGCGATGTTGCTGATTTTGAAAATTTCAAAAGCGGGGATAAAAAGATTCCATTTCAGGTGCTTACTGAATCAAAAGGTTTAGATTTAGTAGGTATTCGTTATAAGCAATTGTTACCTTTTGTTTTGCCATATCAAAACCCAGAGAATGCTTTTAGAGTAATCTCAGGAGATTTTGTAACTACCGAAGATGGAACAGGAATAGTGCATACAGCACCTACATTTGGAGCAGATGATGCTAAAGTTGCTAAAGAAGCAAAGCCAGAAGTACCACCAATGTTAGTATTGGACGAAAATGGAAACCCAGTTCCTTTAGTCGATTTACAAGGAAAATTTACTTCGCATGTAGGTGAATATGCTGGTAAATATGTGAAAAATGAATATTATGATGAAGGGACAGCGCCAGAACGTTCTGTAGATGTAGAAATAGCTATTCGTCTTAAAGAAGAAAATAAAGCATTTAAGGTAGAGAAATATGTGCATAGTTATCCACATAGCTGGAGAACAGACGAACCTTTATTATACTATCCTCTTGATTCTTGGTTTATAAAAATTACAGATGTAAGAGATAAAATGTTCGATCTTAATGAAACTATCAATTGGAAACCAAAAGCTACAGGAGAAGGTCGTTTTGGAAATTGGTTGAAAAATGCTAACGATTGGAATTTATCACGTTCACGTTATTGGGGAATTCCATTACCAATATGGAGAACTGAAGATAAACAAGAGGAAATTCTAATTGGATCTGTAGAAGAATTATACAATGAAATCGAAAAATCAATAACAGCAGGTTTTCAAAAAGAAAACCCGTTTAAAGGTTTTGAAGTCGGAAATATGAGCGAAAGCAATTACGATTTAATCGATTTACATAAAAATATAGTAGATAAAATTACTTTAGTCTCTCCGTCAGGGAAACCAATGCAGCGTGAGGCTGACTTAATTGATGTTTGGTTTGATTCAGGAGCCATGCCTTATGCACAATGGCATTATCCTTTTGAAAATAAAGATAAAGTTGATGGGAATAAAGATTTTCCAGCTGATTTTATTGCCGAAGGAGTAGATCAAACACGTGGATGGTTTTATACGTTGCATGCAATTGGAACATTGGTTTTTGACAAAGTAGCTTATAAAAATGTGGTCTCAAATGGATTAGTTTTGGATAAAAACGGACAGAAAATGTCTAAACGTTTGGGGAATGCAACAGATCCATTCAAAACATTAGAAGAGTTTGGACCAGATGCGACACGTTGGTATATGATCTCGAATGCAAATCCTTGGGATAATTTGAAATTTGATATTGAGGGAATTGCTGAGGTTCGCCAAAATTCTTCGGAACATTATATAATACCTATTCGTTCTTTTCGTTGTATGCAAACATTGATGGATTTAAATATGCTGAAGCAGAAATACCATTAAATGAAAGGCCAGAAATTGATCAATGGATTATTTCGGAGTTAAATACGCTTATAAAAGAAGTTGACGGTTTTTATGCCGATTATGAGCCAACAAAAGCAGCTCGAGCGATATCTGACTTTGTACAAGAGAATTTGAGTAACTGGTACGTTCGTTTATGTCGTCGTCGTTTTTGGAAAGGGGAGTATGCACAGGATAAAATAGCGGCATATCAAACATTATATACTTGTTTGTTAACTATAAGTAAATTAAGTGCGCCAATTGCTCCGTTCTTTATGGACAAGCTTTACAGAGATTTAACGACTTCAACACAGTCAGAAAATTATGACAGTGTACATTTGGCAGAGTTTCCTAAATACGTTGAAAACTTTGTTAATAAAACGTTAGAGAGCAAAATGCAGAAAGCACAAACGATCTCTTCACTTGTATTATCGCTTCGTAAGAAAGAGATGATTAAGGTACGTCAACCATTGCAAAAGGTAATGATACCAGTACTTGACGATAATCAACGCAGTGAAATTGAGGCAGTTTCAGAGCTGGTAAAAGCAGAGGTTAATGTGAAAGAAATCGTTCTTTTGGATGATGCTTCTGGGATTTTAGTAAAGCAAATTAAGCCTAATTTTAAGGCCTTAGGTCCACGATTTGGCAAGGATATGGGATTGATTTCCAAAGAGATACAGTCTTTTACTGCTCAACAAATCAGTCAGTTAGACAAGGAAGGTTCTCTGGATATTGTTATTGCAGGAAATAGTGTAACTTTATCATTAGAAGATGTCGAAATAACGTCACAAGATATCGAAGGTTGGTTGGTTGCAAATTCAAACGGAATAACAGTTGCGCTTGATATTACAATCACGGAAGAACTGAAAAATGAGGGTATCGCAAGGGAGTTGGTTAATAGAATTCAAAATATCCGTAAAGATTCTGGATTCGAAGTAACAGATAAAATAAAGGTACAAATAAAAAGAAGTGGTATATTAGAAAATGCGTATTCTAAAAACGAAGACTATATTAAGTCCGAGACATTAACTGATAGCTTGGTTTTCTTAGACGAATTAGAAAGCGGCACAGAAATTGAGTTTGATGATATAAAAACAACGATATTAATTTCAAAATAAATATAAGATGGTAGATGAAATTACAAGATACTCTGACGCTGATCTAGCGGAATTCAAAGAGATCATTTTGGGTAAAATACAAAAAGCGCAAGCTGATTTAGACTTGATTAAAAGCGCTTATATGAATGATTTAAATAATGGTACAGATGATACATCGCCTACGTTTAAAGCGTTTGAAGAAGGAAGCGAAACGATGTCCAAAGAAGCAAACTCACAGTTGGCTATCAGACAAGAAAAGTTTATTCGAGATCTAAAAAATGCGCTATTCCGTGTAGAAAATAAAACCTATGGTGTGTGCAAAGTAACAGGAAAATTAATCGGGAAAGAAAGATTAAAAATTGTTCCTCATGCTACAATGAGTATTGAAGCTAAAAATTTGCAACGATAATTTTAAAATAAAATCAAAACGCTCCTAATCAAGGGGCGTTTTTTTTATTATATAAGAAGAAAGAAATAAGTTGATTTGGAATATGAGAATATTTTTTAATTAGAACTACCCTGATTATTGATAGTTCTAATTAAAATAATAAGATAAACTAAGCTAAGTTTTTTTCTAGCTCTAATTTGTGTTTTCTTAAACAGCTCTTGTCATTCCTAAATTTGCTTTGGTTGAATCTGCAGCAAGGTAAATCATGAATTTTTTGTTTGGAGAAATATCGATAATGTGAATCTGATTAGAGAGTGTAATCAAAATATCTTCGATGTCCTGGTTTAAATTTAAAGCTTTTACGGCACTCAATTTTGCTTTTACAACTTCGAGATTATAAGCAGCTGCCAATTCAGGATCAAAACCTGGATCTATTGTTAAGTTTCCAAAACTTAATCCTGATTCAATTTCGGTTACAGCTACAGCTATAAAGCCATTTACGTTGGTTTTCATTTCATTTAAAAACACATTTAAGAAGTCATTGCTCATAATTTTTGGGGGTTTATTGGTTATTAATTATTTTAAAAGGCTGATGCCGCTAAGTTTAGTAGCCAATTCATCAATATTTCGTAAAAACAATCCAAGATTGCTCCCGTCATTAGAGAAAACAATAACACTGTGAGAATTGTTTATTTTATTCATTACTACGACACCACCATCGGTAGTTTTAAGGTATAATTGTTTTAAATACCCTTGGCTAAGTCGGTTAGGAATTTGTCGCTCATAGATAAGATAGCATCGCTCATTGCAGCAACACTATCACTGTAATCTAAGTGTAGGGAGGTTATTAATTTCCCTTTTGCACCTGATATTAGGGCTGATGATGATTTCGTCTGAATTAAAAACTCATTTAGGATAATTGTGATTTCATTCATTGTGTGGAGTTTTGGGAAGTTGTTAAAAAATAATTGATTAAGCTAATTTAATTAAAAAAATAATAACTTTTTCATGTATTATCTCGTTAATTTATTTAACATATAAAATTTTTTTGCGTATTATTGTAAGTAAATATGAAAATCAAGTAATTTTTAATTTAATATGAAACGTTATGGCTAAAGTATTGAAATTTAGAGATGTGAAGTCCGATGTTGATAATAGAATGAAGGATTTTGAAAAGATTAGGATTAAGCTAAATGTGGCTCGTGCAAAAAGCACTCAGAGTGACAGTGTTAAATCTGGTGAAGTTGAAAAGGAAACCAAAGGATTGTTTGATTCAATCTCTAGCTTTTTTTATGAAGGGTCAAAACCAGTTAGATATAATGGAAGGAAATAAAGAACATTTTGTTACGAAATAATTAACGCTCCCTAGGGAGCGTTTTTTTTGATTTAATTGTTACTTTTGCGCCAATAAAAAATTATAAAATGTCACTACGAAAAGCGTATTTACTTATTTTCATTATTTTACTTATTGATCAGGTTTCTAAAATTTACATTAAAACAAACTTTGTTTTGAGTGAAGAGGTAGAAGTCTTTAAATGGTTTAAGATCCTTTTCATTGAAAATGAAGGAATGGCTTGGGGAACAAAAATTCCAGGTGAATACGGAAAATTGATCTTGACTGTGTTTAGGATTTTTGCAGTTTTCGGTATAGCATATTGGCTGTACGATTCTATAAAAAAACAAAGTTCGACGTATTTAATTGTTGCTATTTCTTTGATTATGGCTGGAGCAGCAGGGAATATTATAGATTCAGTTTTTTATGGAGTGATTTTCGACGATAGTTATAATAATTTAGCTACATTGTTTGCTCCAGAGCATTATGGAACATTGTTTCATGGTAAAGTGGTTGATATGTTATATTTTCCTATTTGGGAAGGGAATTTACCAACGTGGTTGCCAATATGGGGTGGAGAACCATTTAAATTTTTTAATGCAATCTTTAATTTTGCCGATATGGCGATTTCTACTGGAGTTGGAATTTTAATTGTTTTTAATAAAAAAGCATTTAACAAGCACTAATAATTTGCTTTCATAGAATTTTAGTTTTTACAACCGATAGTTCTCGGGATGTTTTATTTTTACAGGTGCGAAAAACTAAAAAAATGCAAAGACCCTCTTTTTCTATATATGACGCATCTGCGGGTTTGGTAAAACATACACTTTAGTTGAATACCTTAAAATTATTCTTTCAGCTCCCAAAAATGATGCATATCGTAATATTTTAGCGATTACATTTACCAATAAGGCGGTGCACGAAGTTGAAAAGCCGTATTGTGGGCAGTTTATCGGAATTTGCGAAAGATGAACCATCTGCAAAAGCGGTGGATTTGATGCAGGATTTAGCTCGAGAAACAGGGCTTTCGATTATTGAATTAAAAACTAAATCACAAAATATCATTAAGCATATTATCCATAATTATGCAGCTTTTGATATTTCTACAATGATAAATTTACACATAAGGTTATCCGTGCTTTTGCGCATGATTTAAATTTACCCATGACTTTTGAGGTAACTCTGGATACCGAAAATTTACTTATAGAGGCAGTTGATGCCATTATCGCTCAAGCAGGTCGAAGATGAAACTTTGACCAAGTTATTGATCGATTTTACAATGGAAAAAACCGACGATGATAAAAGTTGGGATGTGTCTCGTGAAATTCTTGAAACAGGAAGGTTAATTTTAAATGAGAATAATCGAAATGAGATTATACATTTTCATGATAAATCAATTGGTGAGTTTGTTGAAATAAAAAAGAAGCTAACGGCTTTATGTAAAGACCTGGAAGAGGAGAATGCTGCTTTTGCTACAACTGCACTTTTGTTAATAGGTGCTGCCTCCCTAACAAACAGGAGCATGTATTG